>JAQTUZ010000014.1 GCA_028707065.1 Patescibacteria group bacterium
ATCCATCGGTTTTTTTTGTCATCCCGAGCCCTGCCGAGGGATCCCTTTAATTTTTAATTGATTGAGATGTCAAGTACTAAGGAAATACAAAGACGAATAAAATCCATCGGCAATACCAAGAAGATTACTAAGGCGATGGAAATGGTCTCGGCCGCCAAGATGAGGAAAACCATCGAGGCTGTTTTGAAGACGCGGTCATACGCCAATTTGAGCTGGATGACGGTTTTGAATATCGCTTCTTCGGTGCATGCCGGAAAATATCTGCATCCGCTTTTAGCGCAAAGAAAAGAAATCAAGCGCGAAGCAATTGTCTTAATTACTTCCAACCGTGGTTTGTGCGGCAGTTTCAATTCAGCCGTGATCGCCAAGGCAGTCAATTCTGTTAAAAAACATCACACTGATGACAAAAAATTGACAGAAAATTTGTCTGAAAAAGTTGAACGGCCGGTTGATTTCATTTTATTGGGCAAAAAAGGAATTTCCGTAAAATCCCGATACAATTATAATATTGCCGCCGAATTCGTGAAGGAAGATGTGGCTTACCAGGCCAAGGAAGTCGTGCCGGTGGCCAAGATGATCATCAATGATTTTCTTTCTGGAAAATATGATAAAGTGATGGTGGCTTACACCGATTTTGTCAGCCCATCCAAGCAGATTCCCCGCGTCAAACAGATTCTGCCGATCGATTTGGAAGCCAAGGATCATCATTTGGGAATTGTCGGCCGTAATCCGCAAGTCGGTTTAGATGCTGAATTTATCAAAGCCAAGGAAGAAAAATATCTGCATGACGAGAAGCATGAATCCTATGTTTTCACCTACGAACCTTCCGCCGAAGAAGTTTTGAATGAAATCCTGCCCCGTTTGATCGAAGTCCAGCTGTTCCAGGCTTTGTTGGAATCCAACGCCTCTGATCATTCCGCCCGCATGGCCGCGATGCATAAAGCCACTGATGCCGCTAAAGATCTGGTCGCCGAGCTTACCTTATATTATAACAAGGCTAGGCAGGCGGCGATCACCAGGGAAATTTCGGAGATCAGCGCGGGAGTAAGCGCGATGAATGGATAAAATTAGTTGATTAGTTAATTAGGTACTTAGTTGTATTATGGATAGACTGCAGTTCATTAAAATATTTTCGAAATATAATTTTTTTGTCATCCTGAACGGAGCTCCGCCAGCTGGCGGAGCGGAGTGAAGGATCTATTGCGCAGGAAACTCGTATTGCGACGATAAAAATTTTTGTTGAAGATGTTCGCATTTCGTGCAAAATAGATCCTTCGCCAGGGGCTCAGGATGACAAAAACGGGGAATGACAGAACGAAAAGGGATGGCAAAATAAAAAAGGGGGATCGCTAAAAATTGATCCCCCTCGAAAAGTTTTATAAGCTGTAAAATTATTTACCAATAAACCACATTATAACCACTTTGAAGAAAGGCACGTTTTCCCGATTTACTCATTGCCTCCCTACCGTTATGAGAATGCAAACGATGGCATTGGCTACATTCATAGTAGTAGGGAGTATCCGGTTTTTTTTCTGTTTCAGTAAGTTCTTCGGCGGGAACTCTACATTGTTTTTCACCTATTTTTACTATTCCTCTGCAGGTTTCTTCACAGCAACGAAATGCATCCTCTAACATGTCACATTTTTCCATTTAAAACCCCTTTCACTAGTAGTTGTCAAAAAAGTACGTGAAAATATTTCAATTTAAAATATCATATCATATTTAATAAAAAATGTCAATATAATTAAAATTTATCAAAATATATGACTGAAGCGAAAAAACAAACTGGAAAAATTAAGCAGATAATCGGAGCCGTGGTGGACGTCGTTTTTGACGATAAACTTCCGGAAATTTTCAATGCCTTGGAAGTTGTTAAGGCCGATGGCGAAAAATTGATTCTCGAAGTGCAACAGCACACCGGTTTTAATGTTGTCCGCTGTATCGCCATGGGTTCGACTGATGGCTTGAAAAGAGGGGACACGGTTACCGATACCGGCGAGGGCATCCAGGTTCCGGTCGGCAAGGAAACTTTGGGCCGCATCTTCAATGTTTTGGGCGATGCCGTCGATGGTCAGCCGACTCCGAAGACTGCCAAGAAATACAATATCCACCGCAAGGCTCCGGAATTCACCGAGCAGTCCACCAAGACGGAAATTTTGGAAACCGGCATTAAGGTTATCGATTTGATCTGCCCGATCGCCAAGGGCGGTAAAGTCGGTTTGTTCGGCGGCGCCGGCGTGGGAAAAACTGTTGTCATCCAGGAGCTGATCAATAATATCGCCAAAGCTCACGGCGGCTATTCGGTTTTTGCCGGAGTCGGCGAACGCACTCGCGAAGGCAATGACTTGTATCATGAAATGAAAGACGCGGGCGTGTTGGATAAATTGGCGATGGTCTTTGGTCAGATGAATGAAGCGCCGGGCAACCGCGCGCGCATCGCGCTGGCCGGTTTGTCGCTCGCCGAATATTTCCGTGATGAAATGAATCAGGACGTTTTGTTCTTTGTTGATAATATTTTTAGATTTACGCAAGCCGGTTCCGAAGTTTCCACTTTGCTTGGCCGTTTGCCTTCTGCCGTAGGTTATCAGCCGACGCTCGCCACTGAAATGGGTGAACTCCAGGAAAGAATCACTTCTACTAATAAGGGTTCAATCACTTCCATCCAGGCCGTATATGTACCGGCTGACGATTTGACCGATCCGGCGCCGGCCACGACTTTCGCGCACTTGAATTCCACCGTCGTCTTGTCCCGCGGTCTGACCGAATTGGGAATTTATCCGGCCGTTGATCCCCTGGATTCTTCTTCGATAATTTTGGATCCGATCATCGTCGGCGAAGAGCATTATCAGGTCGCCCGCGGCGTGCAGAAAGTTTTGCAGCGCTATAAGGATTTGCAGGATATCATCGCCATCTTGGGCATGGAAGAATTGTCAGATGAAGACAAGCAGACCGTCACCCGCGCCCGCAAGATCCAGAAATTCTTGTCCCAGCCGTTCCAAGTCGCCGAAGCTTTCACCGGCCGTCCGGGAAAATTCGTCAAGCTCGCCGATACCGTCAAAGCCTTTGGTGAAATCTTGGCCGGCAAGCATGATGATAAAAGCGAGGATGAATTCTATATGGTGGGAGGGATTGAGGAAGTGGGAAAGAAGTAAGAAGTTAGAAGTATGAAGTTAGAAAATTTTCCTCCATTTTTGTCATCCTGAGCGCCGCGCGAAGGATCTATTATCGAAAGACACGGCTACTTGCAATTAAGAATTAGAAAGATAAAGTTTTCGATAAAAAATTTGGTTGAGGAAAATTCAATTTTGTACAAAATAGATCCTTCGTCAGGGACTCAGGATGACAAAAAATTGATAAAATTTATAAATTGAAGCATTATTTCAAAATTGAAAATTTAAAATTGAAAATTAAATTAGTATGGATAAGATAATCAAATTTGAAATCGTCACTCCGGAAAAAACCGTCTTAAAGGAGGACGTGGTTGAAGTGACCGTGCCGACCGAGGAAGGGGAAGTGACGATTCTGCCGCACCACGCGCCGCTGGTGGCGACGCTTAAGCCCGGAGTTTTGGTTTTGAAAAAATCGGATGGCGGGACCGACGTGGCGTTTATCGCCGGCGGATTTTTAGAGGTGTTAAGAAATAAAGTCGTGGTTTTAGCCGATACGGCCGAGCGCGCCGAAGAGATCGATCTGGCCAAAGTGGAGGAGGCGAGAGTTCGGGCGGAAAAAGCCATGAAGGAAACGCGGCATGAAGACGCCGAAGAATTCGCCCGCATCGCCGCCCAATTGGAGCACGAACTGGCCAAGACCCGGGCGGTCAACCGCTGGCGCAACATTAAAAAGTATTAAAATGCTTGACGCGAATAAATTCGACAAATTTTACCGCTCGCCCGCCGGGGAAAAAATGGCAGGCGAGGAGCTTTTGCCGGTGATCGGGCGATATCGATCAGCGGGTAATTTGAAAATTCTGGAAGTCGGCTGCGGCTATGGCCGCAATATTGCCGCCTTGTCGGGAATAAAAGATTCCGAGTATTCCGGGTGCGATATTTCCGCGGCGGATTTGGAGCAGGCGAAAAAGCGCGCGGAAGAATTGGGCAGAAATAATATCGAATTATTTTTGCAGCCGGATAAAAATAAATTGCCTTTTGCCGCTAATCAATTTGATCTCGCGGTGCTTTGGCAAGTTTTGGAACATGTCCCGACTCGCGCGGAAAAAAAATCCCTGCTTGCCGAAGTTTCTCGCGTGGTGAAAAACAACGGTTTGGTTTTGGTGGAAACGCCGAATTTTTTCTTTCCCGTCGATTATCACGATACCAATTTGCCGCTGGCCAATTATTTTCCCGCCTCCTGGAGAGCCTGGCTGATCAGGCGGATCAGAAAGCAAAATTTCCCCCCGTCTTTTTATACCGACGTTTTGGAAATAAAGAAATTTTTGGCTTCAGCGGGCGATGTCATAGCCGTAAAAAAAGCGAGCAAGATTTTTTTTGAAAAAAGTTATTCCGATATTTTTAAACATTTAGGCGGCACGCGGCAGGGGAATAAAAAGGCTTTTTTTGTTTTATATTTTCCGCTCTATTGCCTGCTTCGCGCGCTTAAAATCGACGGCGATCTGTTCACTCCTTCGGTCCGGGCAGTCTTCCGCGTGGAGAAGAAATAATCCCTTGAACAAGAAATAGCATTTAATAAATTTGCGGTAATCTTGACTAATATTAGTTAAGATTTTTTTGTTGTTTGATAATTCAGCCTTGATAAAATGAACTAATATTGACAAAAAAATGATAATGTGCTACTATGGTTGGTTAATTTACGTTTTCATCATTAGCCAGAAAAAGATGAAAAAAATTCGGAAACTTTTTAGAGAAAAAAGTTTTTAACCTTATTCTATGAATATCCATCAGTTTTTTAATTTGATCGGCAATAAGAGACAAACCATTGTTTCCCTGCTTATCATTTTTTTGGCCATCGCCATAATTTTTACGGCCGTTCAGCCGTTCAAATACGATTCCAACATGAAGCTCCTGACCATCATCAGCTTCAAGCAGGATATCGATCCCTATACGGCTTCCCGCTCCAATGAATACTTGAGCAATCTTTTGGCGAACATCGTTTCTTCCGGATCTTTTTTTGAAAAAATAAAGTCGTCCGGTTTTAAGGTTGACAATAATTATTTTCAGGGCAGCGAAAAACAACAGATAAAAAAATGGACCAAGACCGTCAAGGCGAAAAGCGTCGCCGACACCGGGATTATTTCCATCGACGTTTTCCATACTGATCGCGCGCAAGCGGAAGAGATCGCCAAGGCGGTGGCTTACACTTTGCAAACCACTAATTCGCAGTATCACGGTTTTGGCGACGGCGTCACCATCAAGATCATCGATCAGCCGATCACTTCCAATTATCCGGTTCAGCCGAATCTGCTTTTGAACCTGGGCTTGGCCGTGGCTTTTGCTTTGATCTTTTCTCTTTGCTATGTTTATTTGTTTCCGGAGGAAAAATATAATTTGCGCCTTTGGCCGAACAAAGCGAGGAATGTCGACGTTTCTTTTGACGGCGGCCAGGTGATCGAATCTCCCAATGTTTTTGCTCCGGTGATTGCGCCCGCCTTCGCCGAGGCTACGGCGGACAAGGAGGATGCGGATACCGAATCAGCCGAATATCAAGAACAAGATTTTACCAATGGTTATAATCCTTCCGATTATCAGGCCAACGGCAACATGAATAATATCTTGAAAAAATAATAATTCGGATGTGCCCCTTTTCGTAGCGGGGCTCCGCCCCTGGCGGATTACATAAAATTCGGATGTGCCCCTTTTCGTAGCGGGGCTCCGCCCCTGGCGGATTACATATTTTTGGATTGTCTAATCCGGGAGCTTGAACTAAAAAACTCCCGGGATAGAAAATCTAAATGATTTTCAATCAGGAAAGAACATTCACAATTATCCATGCTCTAGTTAGAGCAGAGAGGAGAAAATTATGGAAAGGTATAAAAGCTTTTCCGCGGTTCTATTTTTGGTGGCGGTGTTTTTCACTGCCAGCGGACAGTGCCCCGACCAGGCTTATATGCCGGGGATGCCGGTTACTATGGGTCCGGGAGGATCCATTTGCGAACAGGCCGCAGCGGCGGATATCGATTGCGCGGTGTTCACTAAGTGTCTGGAGAAATTCCAGCACCTCAAGGTTGACCCGCTGCAGGTTAGCGCCGTTACGCTCAAATTCTATGTTCCCAAGCAAACGGAACAGGATATCGTCAAGAGGGAACTGGGAATGGCCGAGCCAAGGGCAGAGCCGAAAGCGAAGCCGAAACAATCGGCCAAACCGCCGGTTTCCCGGAAGTGGACAAGGAAGTGCGCTTCCGTAAAAGATCATGACAAGTATCTTATGGAAACCTACTTCTTGCGGCACGGAGAGAATATTTTTACCGTCGCCAAGAGGTACAACAAGAATCCCCAAGTTTTGGCTTGGTTCAATTGTTTTTCCAACCCGGAGAGTTTGCGGGAAGGACAGTTAGTTGAAATTCCTGATACTAACTTCCGTTTTTGGATCAATGAAGATGCCGCGCCTTACGGATCTCGTCCGCTGGAAGATGCTTTGGCGGATTGTGATTTTGACGATTCGGTCAAAACTCGCATGTTAGTTCTTATGAACAACAATGCCTATGAGGACGGGTATATTCAAGGCGGGCAGGTCTTAAAGACGATGGCTTCGGCGCCGCTTAATGTCAATGGAAAAAGGAGAGTCCACACCGAAAGGAATGTGGTGGTCTGTTTTGAAAACGGTGTCGCAAATCATGGGCGGCTGTTGAAGGTTGGCCGGGGTGACAGTTTGGATATCGGGGCAGTCCCTGATGTCTGTTACAACTTTTCAACCTGGACCGAACTTGCACCTCCGCCGAAACTTCCGCCAAAAATGGAAAAACCTCCGCTTGATTCAACCCCTACCCCGCCTCCGCCCGAGCCTCCGGCTGAAGCGCCGCCCAGTCATGGTGTTATGCCCCCCACTATTAAGGAAAGCCCGGTTTTTAACCGAGATGAGCTGTTCTTATATGGAGGGACATATTTTCCCGTGCCCTATTTGGGCGACGTGCATAATTATTTTGGAGGCAGACTGGCGTTATTTTTCCCGACGGCAAGAGGCGCGATATTCGCTTGGGGGCCCAATCTTGGCTTTAACAGCTGGAGAGGGGTCGGACCAAGGGATACTGTGCCGCAATACCATTACGTCGGAATTCGTCCTTGCGGTGGTTTATCTCTCGATTGGCTGACCGAAACGAGCCGGTCTACGATCTATTTGGACTACGCAGTCCAGATCGATTGGGGATGGGATAGAAATATTCCGTCTCTGAGATATCACGAGCGGCAGATTACCCAGCTCGCTAATCCCAGTTTTGCTTGGATTTGCGCGCTTGATTCCTACTGGACCAGATGGATAGGACTGTGGGTCGATGGAGCTTTTGACCTTGGTAATGTTGATCATGTCTTTCATCACAAAACCAGTGATGTTGGCGGTGTCAGCCTGCTAAAAAGTCAAGCGGTGCTTCATAACAAATCAGCGGTTGATCTGGGATTCTATGTTTTTTACTGGGATATTTCCACGGCCAGAACTTCCTTAGTTCTTGGTTCGGGCGTCAAAGGCCTGCATTTGTGGGAGGACAACCGGTATGAAGCGGAGATTGATCAGTTGCTGGACATCAATCATTGGCTCCAATTCGGAATTGGCTATAAGTACACGGCTAATTCCAGTCTTCGTCTGATGAACGGCCCTTCCTTTGTCGGGTATTTCAATCTTTCCGTCCTGGATATCGGCAAGTATAAGAAGCCGGATTCAGGCTGGTAAGTCGATTGGTTTGAAAATTTTTTTCACAAAAATCACTTTTTCCAGGAGGTAGTATGAAGTTCAGTATTTCCGCAGTCGTCGCGATGATCGCGATGTTGGCCGTTTCCGCCATGGCTTTCACCCCGCCCAATAACGACGAGGTCGGAATCACCACGGACGGAATTATTTTCGTCAAAGCGCTGAGGATAACCCAGCTGAAACCGCAGGTCAATCCGCCCGGCGTTATGTGCGAGCTGATGAAGGATGCCAATCACCATTGGATCACCGGTCTAAAAACCAAGCGTGATGGCAACTACTTCATCTACGAAACCGGATTTACCGTACCAGCAGGGAAAGAAGTCCAGTTCTGCTTCTATCTCGGGGTCAATTTCTGGATGCCCGACTGTTATTATGAAGGGACGTATGCGTCCTTTGGCGCGGAGTATATTTCCGATTGGAAGGAAAATGCTCCTCCAAACGGTCCCGACGGCGGCGGACATAATTTCCGATACTCCGCGGTTCAGGCGAAGTAAGTAGCGAAGTAAGTAGTCAAGAAGGGGGTGCGAAGAGCAAAGCTTTTCGCACCCCCCAATTTTTTCCTACAAATGCTGCGAAAAAGACATCTGAATATTTTCAGCGAATACAATTAAGTCCAAAGATAATTTGGCTTTAATCCTGTTCACTGATTTCCACTTTTACAAGGAGAAAAATCATGAAATTGCTCGCTCTTTTTTTAATCATCATCGCCTTTCCCGTCTTTTCCCGCCCTCACGACACTATCGAGGTTAAACTTTCCACGCTTGAAAAAGCAAGCAAGGCGGGAATAACCATCTTTAGTTTTAAGTCAGGCGAATGTATCAAGATCATCAGGGATAGTGCTGCCGATGTGGCCGGTAATGATGTTTGGGGATTGGACGAAAAAGAAAAGATTGGCAAACAAGCAAGTTGTTTGCCCGCAAGGTTCACTCACGGATTTACCCCCCAGGGCGATTATTCTCTTGCCAAAGAATCGGTTGAACCGGGAGTGATTCCGGAAGTATCTTTTTCCCCATCCTGGGAAAGGCATAAAATGGTCGATGAGGGCCAATATTATGTCTTTCACTCCGGCGAAAAGATATTCGGCCGGCAAGCTTATCGCTTCTTTATCCGGGGGAAGCAGCTGCCCCAGCCGTCGTCGGTAACCCAATGGGACGATGCGGTAATCGATGATGGCGGAAAATGTTTTTTCTACTCTTTGCCGCTACCGGCGGGATTAAGATAGAAAGATATTTTTTAGATCAGATTCGGGGGCTTTGTTGAGAAACAAGGCCTCTTTTTTTATCATAAGTCGCGTGATATCATATGAATATGGCCGAAAAAATTAAAATACAACCTAATGAAAATCGAGTTGCCTCCTGGCTGGTTTTGGCGTTTTTGGCGCTCTTATTCATCGCCGCCTGCCTGGCCGCGCCCAGCTATCCTTGGCTGCTGATCGTTTTTTTCGCCGCGGCGATTTTTTTACTGCTCGCCACCAAGATCGAATACGGCGTTTATTTAATGATTTTCTTTTTGCCGGCGATCAATTGGAATTTCACTTTTCATAGCTTAGTGATCCCGTTCGTCGATCTGCTTGGCCTCACTGTTTTCACCGCCTTTGTGCTGCGGACCGTTTATCGCCGGCTCTTCGACCGCGCCCGCTTCAGCTTGAGAATTCCGCTTTTTATCCCATTCATTTTATTTTTTGCCAGCATCACAATCTCAAATTTCCTCTCGGAATATATCAGCGGCAATATTTGGTATTCGATCCGCTGGATTTTGTTTTTTTATTTGGTTTACGTCACCTTGCCGGTTAACGTCATCAATAATGAAAGGATATTGAAAAATTCCCTGATCAGCTTTATGTTGTCCGGCTTGACCGTCGCTATGATGGGAGTCGTTTCGCTTTTCCAGCAGGATTGGCAATATACGCTGGTGCGGACTTTGCCGATTCAAATTTTCGGCATTTATCCTTTGGGCGATAATCATAATTTGGTCGGCGAAGTGCTGATCGTTTCCTTGTTTTTTACGCAGGCGCTTAAATATTGGTCGCGTTCGATCACGGCCACCCGGCTGTTGAATATTCTGATGATTTTTCAAACTTTGGTTCTACTGGGAACTTTTTCCCGCGCCGCCTGGGTCGCCTTGGGCGTCGGCGTCATTCTTTTTTTGATCTTCGCCCAGCGAGCGGCCCGCGGCCAGCTTTTAGTCATTATGGCTTTTTGCCTGATTTTGCTTTCGCCGTTTTCGCTGTATATGTATAAATTGCAGAGCAATTTTTCCATCGGCGGCACCTCGAACGAAAGCCGCCTGCTGATGACCGAGATCGCCTGGAATAATTTTACGCTCAAGCCGCTTTTCGGCTGGGGGACCGGGCAGTTTGAGAATATGATGGCCAATGACGTGCGTTTTATCGCTAACTATGGAGCGCCCCTGGATTCGCACGGAGTCTGGCAAAAAGTTTTGGCGGAGAACGGCGTATTCGGCGTCGTTACTTTTGCCGGAATTTTTCTTTCAATTGTTATTATTTTTTTCCGCTCGTTAAGAAAATATCGGGCGGAAACAGCATTGCTTTTGCCGATATTTTTGGGCGGCCTCTGCATGTTTTTGATCCAATTTTTTAATACCTCTTATTATAAGGGCAAGCTTTGGCTGCCGGTCGCGTTGGGATTGTGCGCGATCAATATTGTGAGGAAAAAATTTCGAGAGGCCAAGAAAAAATCGTAAGAACGCAATATTTCGCGTTCCGGCAATTTAAAAGCGCGCAAAATATTGCGCGCCTACGACAGTTTAATTTATGGATAATAAAATTAAAATTTTGCATATCGTCCCCAGCTTATTGCCGGGCGGAGCGGAAAAAATGGCGGTCGATTTGGCCAAATTCGCCGACCGCGGCCTTTTCAGCGTCGAAGTTCTTTGTTTGCGGGCCGGTGGAATTTGGGAAGAGGAATTGCGGCGGGCGCAAATTCCGTTCACGGTTATCGGCAGTCTCCGGCACCCGATAATTTTTGATTTTTTCAAGATCGTTGGTTTTATCCGTGCTTTTTCGCCCGACATCGTCCAGACCCATCTTTTTGGCGCGGATTTTTATGGCCGCTTAGCGGCGAAATTGGCTGGCGTCAAAAGAATTATTTCCACCGAACAGAATTTAAATTGGAATGAGAATTGGCTGAAAAAAATCGCCAAATACTGGACGGCCAAATTGGCGGTTAAAATAGTCGCGGCGTCAGGAGCGATAAAAAAATATTTAATTGATCAGGAAGGCGTCGAGGCAGGCAAGATCGAAGTGATTTATAATGGCGTGGAAATTGAAAAATTTTTAAATAATAGCCGCGCTTACGAAGCGACTTCGCCCGTTGTCGGCACGATCGGCCGCTTAACCCGCCAAAAAGGTTTTGATTATTTGCTGAAATCAGTGGCTAATATTCCAGAAATTGAAGTCTTGATTGCCGGAGAAGGGGAAGAGAGAGAATCTTTGCTTCAGGGAATCAAAGAACTTGGCTTGGAACGGCGAGTGAAGTTGGTCGGAGTGCGAAAAGATGTGGCTGGCTTTTTAAATTCGTTGGATATTTTTGTCCTGCCTTCGCGCTGGGAAGGATTTGGCATTGTTATTTTGGAAGCGGGCTTGTCCGGCTTGCCGGTTATCGCGAGCGGAGTTGACGGTATTTTAGAAATAATTTCCGACAACGAGGACGGCCTGTTATTTGCGCCGGGCAACAGCGAAGATCTGGCCGCTAAATTGAAAAAATTGCTCTCCGATCCGGCCGAGCGCGCCCGCTTGGGAAAAAATCTCCAGCGAAAAGTCGCGGATAAATTTGATATCAAGAAGACCGTCAAACAATACGAAGAGTTGTATCAGAAAATAATGAATTGATCCGTATGGGAAAACTTTGGGAAAAAATTAAAAAATTCGGAAAAGGAGCGTTGAAATATTTTCGCTTGACGATGGATTATCGCCAGGCTAAATTGCGGTATAATCATTTGTTTTTGAATATCACCAGCTATTGCAACTCTAATTGCGTTTATTGCGAAGTCAAGTGCCTGGATCACAAGAACGATCTGGAATTTGAGCGGCAAAAAAAATTGATCGCGGAGGCCAGGGAGCTGGGCGTCAAAGAAGTTTCCTTTTCCGGCGGCGAGCCGTTTGTCTATTATAAAGTCTGGGAATTGATCGATTATGTTTTAAGCCTGGGGATGGAGTTGAACATTATGTCCAACGGCCTGATGATCAATGATTTTACGCCGGAAAAAATTAATACTTTGAAAAAATTAAAGCGGATTTTCATTTCCCTGGAATCGGCCGATGCTAAAACGCATAATGAATTGCGAGGCGGCCGGGATTTTTTTGAGAAAACCATGGCCGGAGTCAAAAAGATGCTATCAGCCGGGGTTAAAGTCAGCTTTGCCTCGGTTTTGAGCAATAAAAATTATTCGGGTTTGGCGGATTTGATCAAATTAACCGAGGAATCAGGAGTGAATTCGGTTTTTTTCCAGCCCCTGCATGTCTGGTCCAATTATGACACGGTGGAAAACATCAAGGACAAGGAAAAATTGATTCCGGCGGAAGATGATTTTTCCGCTTTGCGGGAAAGCATCAGGCGCTCGATCAAGCTGGCCAAAAAATTGGGCGTGGACAATAATCTTCCCGCCTTGAAGCAATGGGTGGAAAAATATTATCTTTATCAGAAGGGGACGGATAAGCGGGGGAGATGGATCGATAATATTATGCCAAGCTATAAGTGCCTGGAAATTTTCACCAAGATCTTCATCGATTGCGACGGCGGAGTTTTGCCTTGCGCCATGCTCTCGCCCCAAGATAATTTGAACCATAAGAGTTTAAAGGATTCTTTGGTCAGTTTAGACGCCATCAAGCAAAGCATCGCCGCGGGAATTTTTCCCAAAGAATGCGATGAATGTTCCTGCCAGGTCGCTTCCAATTTTACCTTCAGTTTGCTGCTATCTCCGATCAAAAATATAAAAAACCTTTTTGTTTTTATCAAGGACAAGTTTTAATTTCCGCGTAGGAACGCAATATTTTGCGTTCCAAAAATAATTTAGCCAATCTGCGGAAAGAACGCAAAATATTGCGTTCCTACAAAATAAATTTATGCAAACTCCGGCAGAAGTATTTTTAATCGAACAAATCATTATTTTTTTGAAGAATATCCCGATCGCCTCCCGGCCGGCCAAGATCATCAATCTTGGCGCGGGCAAGAGTTTCGTGATCGAAGACAGCGTGGCCGCGGCTGACCCTGATTTTACGGTTGATCGCACCGATGTTTACGAGTGCCGGATGGATAATCCGCGGGCTCGAACGCGTTTTGTCTGCTCGGCCGACAAAATGCCCGAAGTGCCGACCGAGAATTATGATCTGGGTTTTTCCAATTATGTTTTGGAGCACGTGGCGAACCTGCCGGACGCGGCCAAAGAAATCTACCGCGTCATCAAACCGGGCGGGATTTTCGCGGTTTCCACGCCCAATCCGCAAGCGCCGGAATTTTTCATTTCCCGCCATACGCCGCTTTTCTTCCATCAGCTGATCAAGGGCAAGGGAAAATTCGCCGAAGCCTATGAAACTTTTTACGCTTACAAAAATATCGGCGAATTGATCAAGATTTTTATTGCCGCCGGCTTTAAAGCCAAAGAAGTTAAATTTTATCCTTTCACTATCGGTTATCTGTTCCGTTTTCCGATCATCAGCATTATCAGCCGCCTTTACGATAAATTAATTTCACTGCTTGGCGCCAAGCCGCTGATGGGTCAAGTCGGAATTGTTTTTGAAAAACGATCAAGACCTGATCAGGGGTTTGATCGTTCCGAGCCGTGAGGCGAGGAAGCTGTTTTAAATAGGCAAATTTTAAATTATGAAAAATCCCATCGAGCGCTATTATCACTTTTTACTTTAAGTTTATGAAAATATTACTTATCAACAATTATCATTATTCACGGGACGGAGTGACCAGGGCTTATTTTGATCTGGCTGAAATTTTAACCGCCCGGGGGCATGAAGTCGCCTTTTTTTCCGCCCATAGCGCCAAGGAAACTCCGACCAAGTGGTCGAAATATTTTGCTTCTCCCACTGATTTCGAAGAAAAAATCGGCGGATTGGCCAAAATCAAATTGATTGCCAAGGGTTTTTATAATTTTGAGGCGAAAAATAAATTAGCCGAGCTCTTAAAGGATTTTCAGCCCGATGTCGCTCATTTGCACAATATTTATCATCATCTTTCTCCTTCGATAATCGGCGTCTTGAAAAAAAATAAAATTCCGCTGGTAATGACCTTGCATGATTACGCGCTGGTCAGCCCGAATTACAATTTGTTCGCGCGGGGAAAAATTTGGGAAGGCGCTAAGGGCGGAAAATTTTGGCGCTGTCTGGCCGACCGCTGCGTCAAAGGCTCTTATTGGCGAAGTTTTTTGGCGATGATCGAGTCTTATTTTTATCAAGGGCTGGGAAGTTATCGGAAAATAGATTTATTCATTTCGCCCAGCCGTTTTTTGATCGATAAATTCAAAGAATTCGGATTTAAATCAGAAATCATTTATCTCCCCAATCCTTTTTTGCTGACGGATGAGGCCGCGTCCGCCAATCGGGCGGAAAAAGAAAAATATTTCCTTTATTACGGGCGCTTAAGCGCCGAGAAGGGGATAGCTGATTTGCTGCGCGCTTATGCCAAACTGGAAACAGATATTAAATTAAGGATCGTCGGCGCCGGACCGCAAGAAGCTGATCTGAAAAAAATCGTCGCCGAAGAAAAAATCAGCGGCGTGGATTTTTCGGGCTACAAGATCGGCGCGGAACTTTGGCGGCAAGTCGCCGGCGCCGAAGCGATTGTTGTCCCGTCGCGCTGGTATGAGAACGCGCCGTACAGCGTGATCGAGCCGATGGGGTTGGGCAAAATAGTAATAGCCGCCAATCTCGGCGGCCTGGCCGAATTGATCAGCGATGGCCGAAGCGGTTTTCTTTTTGCCGCCGGCGACATTGAGGATTTGAAAACCAAATTGAATTTTATTTTATCTCATCCGGAATTGAAAGATTCGATCGGCGCGGCGGCGATCGCGGCCGTAAAAGACAAAAATGATCCGGAAAAATTCTATCAAGCCTTGCTTAAAATCTACGAGCGGGCGCCTAAAGTGTAATTTTTAGGATTTTTTGCCGTTTAAATTAAGGGTTGCTTATCAGAAACGGGGTCAAGGAAGAAACTTAAAAATATTGATAAATTTGGCTAACCAAGGCCATTTTTTTGTTAGAGCGGTTAAGGGGTGAAAAAGTATTGACATTTAGTATTAATTATGCTACTATCAGATGATTGTCTTATGATTATTTATTATAACTTATTATAACTTTTTAAATTTATACTAACTATGAAAAAAGTCCTAATTATCGCTGTTTTGTTCGCCGTCTTGGGTGCTTCGCTTTTGATGCAGCCGACCGAGAGCAAAACCAAAGCTTATTACTCCGGCAAGGCTGTGGGTTATAACGGAACGTTTTATGTCGGCACCGTCAACACCGGCAATTTTGAGCTGTTCGCTTTGGGAAACGGCCAGCTTAATAAAGTGACCACTATCCAATCTCTCGACGCGAACTACAAGGAGTTCGGCGATCTGCTTTTTGATAAAGCTGACGGCCGCCTTTATGTTTATTTGGTGAATGGCCGCTATTTAATCAAGTACGACATCACTGATCCGGAAATCCCCGCGCTCTTATTGAAGGTCAAGGATAATTCCTGGGACTGGTTCGCGCGCGTGGAAAAGGTTAACGGCAATATCGTTACCATCGGCAGCAAGGGCACCAAGGTCTGGAACAAGGATATGCAAGTGATCGATTCCTACGCCATGGTCAACAATATGTCGTTGGGCTATTCCCAATTCGTCGACAACGGCAAATTGATGGTGAGCATGAAAGACAAATTGAATGTCTATAGCACGGCTTCCCGGCAAAAAGTTTCCGAATACACCATTGCCACCAATGATGCCAACACCGGCCGGGCGATCACCAGCGATGAGAATTTGATTTATTTGGTTGACGATCAATCTTTGAAAGCGGTTGATTTCGACGGCAACGTGATAAAGCAATTCACCCATGCCGGCGTGACCGGATACGACGTCATCGATTCCACCGATCCGAATTATCTTTATTTCTCCGACGGTGTCGGCATCGTCAAGGTTGACAAGGAAACTTTCCAGCCGGTTAAATGGGATTGGACCACGAACTCCGGTCCGTCCGGAAGCTGGGCGATGGGCATCAGTTCCGCCAATGACGCTAACGGCGAAAAAATCGCGATCTTCAACGGTTCGAATATCATGGTCCTTGACCAAAATATGAATACGGTCGCCACTTATCTGGCGGTGGAAAAAGACACCCGCCCGACGCAACCGTTAAGCTTGGGCATTGATAAGAATTTTGGCGCGGAAGGATCCCAGGTTGCCGTTCATGGCACCGGTTTCGGTCTGAATGAAACTTTGAAAATTGAAATCAATAAGATCAAAGTCGCCGAAGTCCAAGCTGATGAGTATGGCAATTTTATTGCCACGATCACGGTCCCGGCGGTGGAACACAACCCGCTTAATACCGATATCAAGGTCACCGGACTTAGTTCCAAGCTTACTTACTCTACGACCTTCAGGATTGAATAATAATTTATTCGAACTCTTATATGCCTTTCATCTTTAGTAAAAGGTGGAAGGTAATAAGAAGTTGAAAATATAATCCGAACCTACGAAATACCCGAATACTACAAACAGCCACATAACGAAAGCGCTGATTAAGAGTGTTCGGGAAAAAAATGTTCGTAGTATTCGTGTCTAATTCGTAGTATTCGTATTATATACCCAAAATTATTTATGAAGATTGCAATCATTGGACAAAAAGGTATCCCGAGCATTTCGGGAGGAGTGGAAAAACACGTGGAAGATTTATCAATCCGCCTGGTTAAGGCCGGCCATGAAGTTTTCGTTTACACCCGTCCGAATTATACCGATAAGAATCTGCAGGAATATCAAGGCGTCAAGTTGATTTCCTTGCCTTCCGTCGCCACCAAACATTTGGACGCGATCACTCACACCTTTCGCGCCTGTTTGGACGTGGCCAAACGCGACGTGGACGTCATCCATTTCCATTCCATCGGGCCGTCTTCGCTGATCTGGCTGGTAAAAATGTTGAAGCCGGGCGTGCCGGTCGTCGCCACTTTTCATTCCCAATGCTACAAGCATCAGAAATGGGGGATCTTTGCCAAGGCTTATTTGAAATTCGGCGAATTCATCGCTTGCCGCCTGGCTGATAGAACCATCACGGTTTCCAAGAATCTCAAGGAATACACCATCAAGAAATATGGCCGCGTTCCCGAATACATTCCCAACGGCGTCGAGGCCGGCAAAAAAACGGCCGCCCACGATATCAAATATTTCGGCTTGAAGAAAGACAATTATATTTTGGCTTTGGGCCGCATCATTAAGCACAAGGGTTTGCAATATTTAATTAAAGCGTTCAAGAACGTGAAGACCGATAAAAAATTGGTGATCGTCGGCGGCAGCGCCCATACCGATAAGTTCGTCAAAGAGCTTAAGGATTTGGCGCGCGGCGACAAGCGCATCATTTTTACCGGTCCGCAGCATGGGCCGATCGTTCCGGAATTGTTTGCCAACGCCTATCTTTTCGTCCAACCGTCCGAATCGGAAGGTTTGTCGATCGCGCTGCTGGAAGCGATGGCGCACGGCACTGCCACGCTGGTTTCGGATATTCCGGAAAATCGCGAAGCGATCTCTTATACCGGCTATACTTTCAAGAGCAAGAACGTCGCTGATCTGATGGGCAAGCTGAACGGCCTGTTGCGCAATCCCGAGATTGTCCGCGAGATGGGCGAGATGCAGAGAAAAAGGGCCGCCAGCGAATACAATTGGGAAAAAGTTTCTGATAAAGTCCAGAATGTTTATCGTTCCGTGGCTTTTCCGCAAAAGGCGGCGGGCAAATCCGCTCAAGGCGTGCGCAAATTGAAATTCGCGCAGAGGTTTTTGAATTTATTCTTTTAAGTTTTACGAGGCGCAGGAACGCGATATTTTGCGTTCCCGCAAAAAATATTGCGGAGTATGAGCCGGTCTTGTCAAAATATTTTGATCAGTCCGGCCTATACTCCAAAAGTATAGAAAGAGAAGAAGAGCTCTTTGAAAATTTACGGTTAATTAACAGAAACAGAAATTTTAAACCAAAAAGGGAGGTCCTATGAAAAGGACTGTGTGTTTGTGGTTGATGACAGTGTTGGTGGCAGCCGGTTTTTTCGGCTGTCAGGACAATCCGGCGAGTCTTCCGACCCCCGGATCAACGGACACAATCGATGTTTCAGTGCCGATCTTCGGCCTGGTCAGTTCAAGCCAGGTCAGTGACAGCATCTGGACTTATGAGATCGCTCTTAAGGCCAGCGCTTATCAGCCGGCAGCCACCAACGCCGTAATGTTCGGCGCTCTTGGCACCAACTGGAATCTTTTGAGCAATGCCACGAATGGCGTGCTTTCCGGCGGTGCCTGGAATTTCACTTTTACGGTGAAAAACGGTCCGCGGCTGGTAAATTTTTCGAGCAAGACCGGGAACTGGGCCCAGCTTGACAGTCTGAAGAAATGCGATTTCTATCAGGCATCGAGCAAGGGCGGCGACTTGGCCATCGATTTTGAAAATGGCCAATTGCTGCACACCAGCAATGTCGTGACGATCCATACCGTTGACACGATGTATATCGTGAAGACGATCGTGGTCGATAGCATTCTCCGCGTCCGTGATACGGTCATTGATACTGTGTGGTCAAACCGTCAGATTCATGATTCGATCCACACCGTGGACACCGTTCGCGTGCCGTCAAAGACCGACACTGTTATGCTTGGCGATCTTGTCAAGCAGGTGGGCAATGTCGATCTGGGCAATGGCTCGTTCAGAACCACTTTGATTTTCAGTCCGCTTCTGGTTAAGAAGAATGCCACTGCCAACTGGGTTCCGTTCGGCGCGGGGTTCCCGCCCTATTACAGCTGGAACAAGGATTCAGTTATGGCGCTGGGACAACAGCGGCCAGATGGCTACTACCCACTGACCTATGTTTCGAAGCCGGGTTTCTTGACCTGTGACGTTGGCGGCGATTACAATCATGCCTGGGCCAATGACAGTCTGCTCGCGAAAGCGCCCTGGGGTTTCAAAACCCCGACCGGGTATGTCATTCGGCTGTACGAGAATAAAGCCGGTTGGGTTTTTCCCGCCAGTCTCGTGTATGTCGATACGACCACCAAGGTGGTGCATGACACGACGGTAAGGGTTGATACGGTAAAAACGCCGCAGAAGATTGTGTGGATTATCGATAGCGTTTTTACCATCAGAACCCAGCATGATACGACCGTCATTCGTACCCACGATACGGTTACCGTGATGACGATCAGGATCGTTAAGGATACGGTGCAACTGCCGGGAAAGATCGCCTACATCACAGATACGTTGAGGATCTATTACGTCACCCATGATACGGTCAGAACAAAGCCGGATACGGTGTTTGTTCCCATTCATGTTTATGACACAACGTTCGTGATCAGGGTAATTCCTCCCGATACGGTTTTCCTGCCCGGGAGGATTATAATCGTCCATGACACTCTCAAGCAGGTTAACACCGACACGATCCACGTGAAAGACACGGTCGTCTTTACGGCGGTGGATAAGGGGGTGGCGGTTGACAGCTCCAAAAACTTCCTGCGCGATACCTCGTGGTTGGAATCCAACCATTTAAAAGGTGTGGTGACGGAAGATACAGTGGTGACGACCAGAGCGATTCATTCGGTGCTCTGGATATCGCCCAAGGGAGATTCAACCGTTAAGCGCGACACAGCCTCGTCCACGAAGATCTATCAGTACCGGGCGGACACTATTTCTTTGGTGATCGCTCAATACGGCAGTAGCGTGGTCGGCGCCGATACGATCTATCGGTTCGGCGTGACTGTCAAGGCCTTTGCTTATTCCGGCAAGGGCGACGATTCCGCGAGCCTCACCGGTTTGGCGGACACGAGCAAATGGAAATTTGTCGGCAAGATCGGAGGGTATTTCGTCTTTGACGCCAAGTTGATTGGCGGGACGACCTACAACTTCAATTTTGTCGGCAATAAAGGGACCTGGGCCCAGCAGGAAATACTTCTGCTTAGTCCCTTGGCCGTCAAGACCGGAGGCAATTGCGATATTGTCTCTCGAGCGGTCTACGGCACCGGCCTAGTAAAACCGTAAATCTCTTCAACTCTTCAAGTACATTGAGACCTTTCGTGCCATGCGCGAGAGGTCTTTTTCTTTACAAAAATATTTTTAATTGATAGATTGATAATTAGAAAATTAGAAAATTTCAATCATTCTTAATCAATCTGATAAAGGATATAACATAACGTTAATACATCGAACATTTTACGAATTTTTATTCGGTTCGCAGAGTTCGCGGTATTCGCGTAAAATTTGTAGTATTCGTGTCATGTTTTTTTATGATTTTATATCTTAATACAATTAGTCAGCCGGAGATTGAGATCGCGATCAAGGACGGCGAAAAAATTATCGCCCAAAGCAAGATCGAGGCCAGGCGGGTGCAGGCGGAAAAATTATTAATGGCCGTGGAAACGATTTTGCGGAAGAAAAAAATAAAATTGTCGGCCTTAGAAGCGGTGGAAGTGGAAAATAAGGGCGGCAGTTTTACTTCCTTGCGCATTGGCGTGGCCGTGGCCAACGCGCTTGGTTTTGCGTTAGGGGTGCCGGTTAGGGGAACGGCCGGAACAGCCAAGACAGTTGGCACGATTAACGTTATCGAACCGATTTATGATCGAGAACCGGATATTGGAAAGAGCAAAGAACAAAGAGCAAAGAACAGTCGAACTTATTTTTAGCTTGAAATTGGTATATTTTTCCGTGTTCTTTGTTCCTTGTTCTATGTTTCGATGACTTCTGTGGATTACCTGTTCATAACATTTATCCACCTTGGATAAATTGATTGATCGCCCTTGTTGGGCGGTTTTTTTATTGGCTAATTTTAAATAACAGCCTGCTTGGGGAAAATTAGCCCAAAGTGTTTGACTGGAGCGGATAAGTGGTGTACAATTATAGTATGTTGGTGAAAAGTGGGGGAAAGGGGGTGAAAGTTTGGTTAATGCAAATGGCAAGAATAACCCACCCCGTCTCGCGCGGCGCGAGCCACCCCTCCCAAGAGGGGAATCATTATATTTATGTTTATCGGCGAATATAGCCACAATTTGGATAGCAAAGGCAGAATTGCCGTACCGGCAAAATTTAGGAATATGCTGGAAAAAGGGGCAGTTGTCACTAAAGGCTTGGATAACTGTCTTTTCTTGTACCCAAAAGCAAAATGGGAAGAGATTGCGCAGAAATTCGCCAATTTGCCCGTTAGCCAGGCCAAGGCCCGGGCGTTTGCCCGTCATATGCTGGCCGGAGCGATGAATGTCGAGTTTGATAATCAAGGCAGGATTAATCTGCCGGAATATTTGAGAAAATTTGCTAATTTAAAAAAAGAAACCATAATTGCCGGACTTTTTGATCGCTTGGAGATCTGGGATGAAGCTGCCTGGAATAAATACAAGACGGCGACGGATAAAGATAGCGGTCAGATCGCCGAGGCGTTGGGAGAGATGGGAGTGTAACCGGATGTCAGATATCGGAGATCTGATATTAGGGGTTTGAAATTTGGTTTTTAAATTTTTTGAGAGTAGGCTCATTTTATAATTCGTATATTCGTAAATATTCGTAGTTCTTATAGATACATTGTCTAAAAGCTCTACGAATTACGAATGCTTACGAATATACGAATAGAGCGTCCTAATTTGTAATTTCATTTCAATGGAGTATCAACACACCCCGGTAATGTTAAAAGAAGTGATGGAATATCTAAAACCCCAACAAGGAGGATATTTCATCGATGGTACCTTGGGCGGCGGAGGTTACACGGGAGCGTTATCGGAAATCGTCGGTGAGCAGGGAAAAGTTTTAGCGATCGATCTGGATGAACAGGCGATCGCCAATACCGCGCAAAAGAAACTTAATAATGTAATTTTAGTTAAAGATAATTTTGTAAACTTGGCTTCGATCATCGCCGATAATATCGAGGCGGGAAAATTATTCGATGGTTTTGTTCTGGATCTGGGCCTTTCGTCTTTTCAGCTGGCTGATCTGAAGCGCGGGTTTTCTTTTCGCGAAGATTCTCCGCTGGATATGGCTTTCAATTCAACTGGTGATGATCGGCGCACCAGGGCGATAGTGAACGATTGGCACGAGGAGGATTTGGCCAGGATAATTTTCACTTACGGCGAGGAAAAACACGCCCGGCGGATCGCCCGGGGTATTGTCGAACGCCGCCGGGAGGCTGGGATCGAAACGACCGGCGATCTGGTGGAAATAATAAAAAAAGCCATTCCGCGGCGATTGTGGAACGAGCGAGTTCACCCGGCGACCAAAACTTTTCAGGCGCTCCGCATCGCGGTCAATCATGAGTTGGAAAATCTGGAAAAAGTTTTGCCGCAAGCGGTTGCCGCGCTAAAGAGCGGGGGACGCCTGGCGATAATTTCTTTTCATAGCTTGGAAGACCGGATCGTCAAAGATTATTTTAAGAAAGAAAGCCGCGATTGCCTTTGTCCGCCGGAAATACCGATCTGCCGCTGCGGGCACCAAGCATCCTTGAAAATAATCACCAAAAAACCGCTTTTGCCGACCGCCGAAGAAATAAACATCAATCCTCGCAGCCGCAGCGCGAAGATGAGAGTGGCAGAGAAGATATAAACGCATAATCCGAACCTACGAAATACCCGAATACTACGAACGGCTGCGAAACGAATTGAAATTAATACGCCATGTTCGGATAAAAATGTTCGTTGTATTCGTATGTTTCGTAGGTTCGGATTATATTACAAAATAAAAATTAAAATAAAAACCATGACTCAAAAATTCGACGGGGTTTATTCCCAGCAAATCGAAAAAAATCGGCCAGCCTGGCTCAACATCAAAACTTTTAATTTTTTTCTTTTAACTTTGATCGTCGCCGGCGGGTTATATTATGTTACCGGCATCAATGATCTGGTCGTCAAAGGATTCACCATGCAGGAATTAAAAACAAGAGTCGCCTTGCTCCAGGAGGAAAACCAGAAATTAAACGTCGAAACCGCCTCCTTGCAATCTTTCAATAATTTGGCGAAAAGGATCGGTAATTTGAAAATGATCTCGGTGGACAATGTTGATTATCTTAAAGTTGATTCGGGAGTGGCGCTGGCACGATGACAGAGGGCATAGGAACAAAGAGCATAGAGCAGGGGGAATATTCGGGGCACGACCTTACAAACAAGTTTTATTAGTCGATTAGTTAATTGGTTAATTAGTTTTATTATCAAGCGAAGCGAGCGAAATGATTCCGCGCCTCGCGGAAATCATTTCCGAGCGAGCGATGATAAATACTTCGTCCGGTGGCACGCAAGGATACCTTTTAGAAAAGATAGGGCGAGTGCCTGCCCCGCGGTTGAATATCATTTATTGAAAACAAACTTTTTCTAATTATCGAAATTTATTTTTATTACAACTAAGTTCCTAATCAACTAAGCAACTAATGACATTCTTTTGTTATTGAAAATCAAAAATGCGGGCAATGCTAAAAAACAGGCGCGACAATCAAAATTCGACCCACAATAATCGCATTAATATTTTAATCGCGATTGTTTTTTTATTTGGCAGCCTGATCATCGGCCGCCTTTTTTATTTACAAATCGTCCAGCACCGGATGTATAGCGCCCAGGCCGACAGCCAGCAGCAGACTGAGGGCATTTTGATTCCGGAGCGAGGCAAGATTTATTTGATCGATGATCGGGATAAATCAAGCGAACAGGTTTTGTACCCCTTGGCGACCAATCAGCAATTCGCCCTGCTCTTCGCCATTCCGCGGGATATTAAAAGCCCGGCTGAAGCCGAGGATATTGCCGGAAAACTTTGGTTTGTTTTTGATCAGGCTGACGCGGCCAAACAGGTTGATGACAGTCTGGCGCAAAGCGACCAGGCCGAACTCGCCTTCGAGCTGGCTCCGACCTTATCTTTGCCGGCCGCGGAAAAAAAGATCAAAGCCGATCAAATCACCCATCAGCTTGATTTGCTGCATGCCGATAAAACTTGGTTAGCGGTCAGAGCCAAAAAACGCGACGAAGCGCTGGAAAATATCAAAAAAGCGAATATCGCCGTTTACCGGGAAATTTTAGGCCGGAGCGATTCGCAATACGCGCCGTTAAAAAAGAAAGTCAGCGGGGAAGATCTGAAAAGATTTTATTCCTTGTTTCTCGATCAAGACGGCGTGCAGATAATTTTTGATCGCCTGGAGGCTCGAAACGGAAAAATTTATGAAATCTTGCCGGATAATACGCCCCGGGAAGTTCATCCGAACGGGATCTATCATACCATGCAAACCTATCGGTACTATCCGGAAAACGAAGTGGCCGCGCAACTTTTGGGCTTTGTGCGTTCGGAAAATAATACGCTGACGGGAAATTACGGTCTGGAGGGTTTCTTTGACAAGGAATTGTCCGGCGTCAGCGGCTATTTGAAATCCGGCATCGGGGCCGGGTCCAATGTCGGCATTCTTAACGGCCAAGAATATGTCAAACCGATCAATGGCAGTGATCTGATCCTGACCATCGACCGTTCGATCGAATTTTACGCTTGCGAACAATTGAAAGAAGCGGCGCAATTGCATCAGTCCGATTCGGCCAGTTTGGCGGTGGTTAACCCGAGAACCGGAGCGATAATCGCCATGTGTTCTTATCCGGATTTTGATCCGAATAATTACCAGGCCGTAACAGATTTGAATATTTTTAACAATCCCATCGTCTTTCAACAGTACGAACCGGGGTCGGTCTATAAAGCAATAACGATGGGGGCGGCTTTGAACGAAGGCAAGATTACGCCTGATACGACCTATGACGACAAAGGGATGATAATGGAAAAAGGTTGGAAAAAGCCGATCAAGAACGCCGATTTTGACACCGTGGGCGGCCATGGTATTGTTAGTATGACTTATGTCCTGGAACGATCGTTGAATACCGGGGCGATTTTTGCCATGCAGCAGATCGGCGCGCCGACTTTTGCCAAGTATGTGCAAAATTTCGGTTTCGGCGTCCGCACCGGCGTGGAATTGGAATCGGAAAGCCCCGGCAATATCAATAATCTTTTGGTAAAGAAAATAAATAATTTGGACGCGGATACGGCGGCTTTCGGCCAGGGCTTGAGCGTCACGCCCCTGCAAATGCTGATGGCTTACGCGGCGATCGCCAATGGCGGCACCTTAATGAAGCCGTTTGTCGTCAAGGATATCGTTGATGCCGCCGGCAATAGATCGGAAACTAAGCCGACTCCGGTCCGGCAGGTGATTTCGGAAAAATCGGCCAATCTCTTGGCTGGTATGCTTATTTCCGACGTGGAAAGCGGCCATTCGCAATCGGCCAAGATCAGCGGTTATTATGTCGCTGGCAAGACCGGGACGGCTCAAATAGCGATTAAGGGCGGTTATGGCAATGAAACGATCCATACCTTTGTCGGTTTCGCGCCGGCGGACAATCCCCAATTCGTGATGCTCATTAAGTTTGATAATCCCAAGGATTTTCAGTATGCTGATTATACGGCCACCCCGCTATTCAAAACCGTCGCCGATTTCATGCTGAAACATTATCAAGCGCCGAAAGAAAGATAGGAATGAAATTAGAAATTGGAAATTTGAAATTAGTCTATAATCCAATCCTCCAATTTCAACCACAATTTCTAATTTCCAATTTCAAATATGCTAAAAAAAATAATAATTTTAAAACTCAAGTTTCTTGCCAAAGTAATTCTGGCCAAGTATAAACCGAAAATTGTCGGTATCACCGGCAGTGTGGGCAAGACCAGCGCCAAAGAGGCGATTTTTTCCGTTTTAAATTCCAAATTCAAAGTTCGGCGCAGCGAGAAAAATTATAATAACGAATTCGGGCTGCCTTTGAGCATCATCGACGCGGTTTCGCCGGGCAAGAATATTTTCGGCTGGCTTTTGGTTTTTGGGAAAGCGTGCAAGCTGATTTTGATGAAAGATAAGAATTTTCCGGAAATTTTAATTTTGGAAATGGGCGTTGATAAGATCGGCGATATGGATTATCTTTCCAGCATCGTTAAATGCGACGTCGGCGTGGTCACCAATATCGGCCAGGCGCATTTGGAAAGTTTCGGCTCGATTGAAAAGATCCAAAAAGAAAAAGGAAAACTATTGGGCAATCTAAACAAAAACGGCTGGGCGGTTTTAAATTATGACGATGAAAAAACCAGATTCATGGCGAATGAAACCGCGACCAGGATTTTAAGTTTCGGTTTTAAAGAAGGATCTTTGGTCAGGGCCGATAATTTGCGTTTTAAGTTTGAAGAATCGAAAAATTTGGATCATTTGCTCGGCCTGACTTTTAAATTAAGCTATAACGGAGCGATGGTGCCGGTGATCTTGCCTAAAGTTATCGGGCTGCCGGCGGTTTACGCGGCAATAGCCGCGGCAGCAGTGGGGATAAGTATGGAAATGAATTTAGTGGAGATCGCAGCGGCTTTGCAGAATTTTGTTTCGCCGAAAGGCAGGATGAGCCTGATTCCGGGAATAAAAAAGACCATGATCATCGATGATTCTTATAATGCTTCGCCGCAGTCGTCGCTAGCCGCGCTTGATTTCATCGGCCGGATCGAAACCGATGGGCAGTTCCGCCGCGTGGCAATCTTGGGGGATATGCTGGAGCTTGGTTCGTATAGCATTGCCGGGCACAAGGAGGTCGGCGCGGCAATCGCCAAAGCGAAATTCGATCTCTTGATCACGGTCGGCGAGCGTTCCCGCGATATCGGCCGCGGCGCTATTGAGACCGGAATGAGCGAAGAACGAATTTTTCATTTTTCCCATAACCAGGAAGCGGGGATCTTTGCCCAGGATCGGATTAAAGAAGGGGATTTGATTTTTATCAAAGGGTCGCAAGGCGCGCGGATGGAAGAAGTTGTCAAAGAACTTATGGCTGAACCGCTGCGAGCCAATGAACTTTTGGTAAGACAGGGCAAGGAATGGATTTCATAGGAACGAGATCTAGTCAGGTTTGTGAAAATAATATATTTATTATTTATAAATCTGTCAGTTAATTAGTTAATTGGTTAATTAGTTTTTGTGCAACCAAGTTCGTTAATATTATGAAGCATATTTATAGTCAAACTAGTTAACTAATCAACCAATCAACTAAATTAAGTCACAAAACGGCCTTTGCCTCGTTATTGTTTATGAGCGAAGCAATGAATAAAAATGACCCAGGCGTGTTGATGAAGAAAGCCAAGGAGGGCGATGATGAAGCATTCAGCTTGCTTTACGAGGCTTATTTTAGCCCAGTTTTTCGCTATATTTATTTTCGGGTGCAAGATCAGGCGATCGCCGAAGACCTGACCCAGACTGTTTTTTTAAAGGTTTACGAGAAATTGCCGGTTTATGAAGACCAGGATCGTCCGCCGCTGGCCTATTTTTTCACCATTGCCCGGAATAAAGTGATCGATCATTGGCGGAAGAATAAGGAAGTCAAATTGCCTGACGCGGAAAATTTTTTAGCGCAAGTTCCCGATCCCGCCGCTAACGCCGAAGAGCTTCTATCCCGCGCCGGGGCGGAAAAAATGGTCAGCCAGGCTTTGGAAATCTTGTCAGAAGATCAGCGTGAAGCGATTATCTTAAAATTCATCAATGAGCTGTCCAATCGGGAAATAGCCGACCTGCTCGATAAAAACGAAGAGGCGGTCAGGCAGTTGCAGTGCCGGGGATTAAGGAATTTACGCGAATATTTCCAGCGCCTCGAACCAAACTTGTAATAACATTAAATTTTTATAGCTATGACGAATAACGAACAACTGGAAAAAATTATCGCCGAGACTATCAGCCGCGCCGGAAAGAAGATCGAAGCGCCGCGGCCGCTTTTAGCCGAAATAATTAAGAAAGCAAGTGTCACGGAAAATGAAGTCGCCCGTTATAAAGACAGAGGCGAGGAAAAAGGTCGGGCCTCCTTAATAATTAAATTTTTTAATATTATGAATTGGAAAATAGCAATTCCCGTCACCCTGGTTGTCGTTCTGGCTGTTTTTTTCGCCGTAGCGCAGGGCGGGCATAAAGCGGGCGATTTGGCCGTAAAACCGGAGCCGGCGGCTGTCATTTCCGAAGCAGCGCCAGCAACTCTTTTGGCTCAAAGCGCCGATGAATTAACCGCTGATATTTTAGCCGGGATCGACGAAGAAAATTTAACGATTGCCGATGAAGATCTGGATGCGTCATTAATAGACGCTGACAGCGAGGCGATCGATAATTATTTACAATCATATGATGCAAGCCAAATTTAAAAAATCAATTTGCTTGACAGTGGCGGCGCTCATCGGGATGATCTTCCTTTCTCCCTTGGCCGCTATTGCTTGCGACAATTCTTCGGACGCGGCAAAAAAGCCGGCTACGGTCAAGATCGCTACGATCAAGCAGGAAAAAGTAAAAAATAGTTTTTGCGCTGTCTTTACCGATCAGCAAGTCAAGGCTAAAGAGAAATTAGCCGATGGCGCGGGGAAGATCGAAATTAAGCGCGCTCAAAACCTCATCGACCTTAATAAAAAGAGGCTGGATCGCGATGTCAAATTGGCGGAGAAGAAAATGCTTTTAGAGGAAAAGATCGTTAAAAATTTTTCCAAGCTGGAAAAGCGCGCTTCGACTACTGTCGAGAAAGAAGCTCTGGCCGCTTATAAAGCGGCTGTCACCAAGGCGATTTCCGACCGCCGGGAAGCGATTAAGACAGCTATCGATGCTTATCGCGCCGGCATGGATAAGGCCATGGCCGATCGAAAAGCCGCGATCAATCAGGCGACTAAAAATTATAACGACGCGGTTAAGGCCGCTTATGAAAAGGCTAAAACTGATTGCGCGTCAGGTCAAGACGAGAAAACGATCAAGGATACTTTGAAGAAAGCTCTCGCTGTCGCTCATGAAAAACTTGTCAAAGAAAGACAGGGTGTGGAAAAATTGAAGATTGATATCAAGCCGCTGCTGGCCGCGCGCCAAACAGCCATTGCCAAGGCTAATACTGATTTTAAAGCAGCTCTGGAAAAAGCCAAGACCGAATTCAAGACAGCTTTGGGCAAGAAATAGCAATTTAATAAAGAGCAAGTAAAAACTCCGCTTAAAGAAGCGGAGTTTTTGTAAAGCTGGATCAGGCTCGAAACCGCTTTAATGGCAGTCTTTCCGACCAAGGTAAAAGCTGATTATTATGAGATGAAAAAAGGAGTGTCGATTTTGACACTCCCGGTATATTTTTTCGAATTCGGGATGTTATTGCATTTCCGCCAGCTCGGTATTGGCCGATCCCTTGGCCACATCGATCATGGAGAAAACCTCACCTTTTTTCCCGCGCTTCATCTGTTCACGGAGAAACAAGAAGGCCTGCTTCGCACCTTCGGCATAGGGTTCACGGCCATTGATGTTATGAACGATTCTGAAGAACATTATATCGCTTAGGGCAAGGATGTATGAATGCCACCCATGGCCCTCGAGATATTTTTTCGCGACGCCCATTTTATATTGCTCAAAAGGATCACGAACCATCTCAATGCAACCTTCGAGGATTGTGCCAAGAATTTTGAAGTATCCGACCATGGCTTTGGCCGTGCCGCTCGTTTCCTGACCCTTTGATTCCTGATGACTTTCCTTAACCTTCAAGGAAAAACCTTTGAAGGCGTTGGGAAATGTTTCTGCGCCATATTTCAACATGGCTTGCAGGACGACAACCTGCAGGCACATATTTGGCGCGACCACGGCGCAGATTTCCGACCGCTTCACCAGATCAGTAATTTCTTGCAAATCGCCGCCGATGGCCCCCAGGACAAAGGGGATCTTATGGGTGCAGTAGAATTCTACATTGCTCCGGATGCTTTCCGCCCTCTTATCAAGGTCGGCCGAGCGGGAGAAATCAATCGCGTAAACATCCCAGCCGATTGTCCTTTCGTCTTCAACGACAGATGTCCATTTATCCCGTTTAAATAATCCGATTTTGGCGCCGCCGATCGTTACGGTTTTATCGGTTATTTCTGGACCGGTAAACGCTTGGGGAGAGACAAGATAGTCATATAATTTTTCAGTTGCAAGCATTGTTTCGGCCGCCGCGGTCGGCATCTTGCCCGGTAAACCGCTGATAATAACTGCTGATTTCATAATTCATCCGCCTTTCAGGTTAATATTATTGATTGGAATGTACTAAAGTCGTGACTTCGTAATATACCACAAATAACGGTTATGTCAAACGGCCGGTTGGATTTTATTTTTTGCTTATGTTAATATAATTTTATTGATAATTGTAATTAATTAAACGACATTTATTTATGCGGGGAATCATTCTTTCGGGAGGACTAGGAACAAGACTGCGGCCGTTAACCAATGTAACTTCAAAACAGCTTTTGCCGGTTTATAATAAACCGATGATTTATTATCCCTTGAATACTTTGCTCAAGGCGGGCATCAAAGAAATCCTGATCATTGTGGCGCCGGAGCGGGCCGGCGATTATTCCAATCTGCTCGGTTCAGGCAAGGAGTTTGGCGCGAAATTCACTTACGAAGTCCAGGACGAACCGCGCGGTCTGGCTGACGCTTTGATCATCGGCGATAATTTCATTGATCAGGAGAATATCGCGCTGATCTTGGGCGATAATATTTTTGAAGATGATTTTACCGCGGAGATCAAGAAATTCAAAGGCGGCGGAAAAATTTTTGCCAAGAAAGTTACGGATCCGGAGCGTTTTGGCGTGGTCGATTTTGTCGGGCAGAAAGTGAAACGCATCGTGGAAAAACCCCGGGAATTTGTCAGCGAATACGCCGTTACCGGATTGTATCTTTACGATTATCGCGCCGTCCAAGTCGCCAAAGAACTCAAGCCTTCGCCTCGCGGCGAACTGGAAATTACCGACGTGAATAATTGGTTTTTGGCCAAAGGGGAATTGGAAGTGGCTAAGATCAACGGCGTCTGGATCGATGCCGGAACTTTTGACAGCCTCTTGGAAGCGCAAAATTTTGCCAAAGAGAAATTAGCCGATAAAATGCTAATTTAGGGGGGGGGTAGTAAAAGAACAGCGGAGGAGTATTAATTGTTAATTATAGATTAGCATTGCTACATTGTTAAATTGTTGCGCAACGGACTAAAACGTTTCAGCAATGTAACAATGTAACAATTTAGCATTGAATTATTGGTTTGATTTTTTAAAATAAATCAGATGAAGGTTTGTATCGGTTTTATAATTTTCGGCGACCACACGGCAAAGTACCTGCCGTTTTTTTTGCCGTCTTTGAAAAATCAGACCGAGCAAAATTTTAAAATTATCGTTTTTAATAATGGCGAAGCGGATGACGAAAACGTCAAATATTTGAGAGCGAATTTTCCCGAAATAGAGATCAGGGGCGGCGGCGTAAATCTGGGATTCGCCGCGGCATATAATCAGATGATCACGAGCGCTTCCCTGAATCGAGCCGATTATTTTTTGATGACCAATCCGGATCTGATCTTGGAACCGGACGTTTTGGAAAAATTAGCGCAAAGGCTGGACTCCGACAAAGAACTTGGTTCGGCCTGCCCGAAGATCTTGAAATGGAATTTCGCCAACAATGAAAAAACGAGCCTGATCGATTCCTACGGCATCGGCTTGAAAAGCGGTTTGAGATTTTTTGATGTCGGCCAGGGGAAAAAAGATCACCGCGATTTTCGCTATTCCCGGATCATCGGCCCTTCCGGCGCTTGCGGATTATTCCGTCTGGCAGCGCTCGAGAAAATAAAAGAGAATGGAAAATATCTGGATGAGCGGATGTTCATGTATAAGGAAGACTGTGATTTGGATTATCGTCTTTATTTGATCCATCAGGAATCGGCTTGCGTGCCGGAGGCGGTCGTTTATCACGATCGATCCGCGGCCGGAACAGGCGCGAACGATCTGGCGGCGATCACGGCTCGAAAGAATAAAAGCCGCGAGATCAAACGTTTGTCCTTGGTCAATCAGCAGCTTATTTTTAAAAAATATTGGCACTTGCAAAATTTTATTTCCCGGCTGAACATTATTTTTTATCTGATCAAATCCTTTTTTTATAGTTTGTTTTTTGAGCAGTATTTGCTCGCGGAGGTCTTGACAATTTTTTTAAAAAAAGATAGACTGCAATGAAGTAGAAAAATGTTTAATTTAGCAAAGGAGGTTTCGATGCCCCGCTCTTTTAAAGAGATAGGACCGACAAATCAATTTATCGTTTTTAAAGTCGGAGAGCCATTTGACATGGCAAGAATCTTCGAAAAGATTCCCGATACTTTTACCGCTCCCAAAGGCCTGCCGATAATCAAGGTCGGACCTGATGGGAAAAAAGATGATGAAGTCGTGCCGGCCGATGGCACCGAACAGGTCAACGCCAGAGGACCACACTGCAAATTCGCCAGTATCGCCGATGAAGTTCAGGTTGTCGGCCTGATCGGATAACCAACGGAAACGGAGGGTAGCGTCTTGACCTTTTCCAGGAACCATGGTCGGAAACACAATTTTTCGCGCAAGCACCAAAACCACCGGCGAAAAATAATCGTCCCGAGCAAGCAGAACAAGGGGAAGTTTGCGTCTGATTCATCCGCCGGTGAAATTCGGCCGAGAAAGGCGAAGTTCGATTTCGGATCTTGCCCGATCAAGGCCTGATCCGCGCGCCTGATCCACGATAAAAGGAGGAGGTAATGGCGAAGAAGACTTACACGGTCGTCAGGATAAAATTCGGCCGGCCGATCGGGGAGATAGCCGAGAGCATGAAAAAATCAGGGATATTTCCGGATGTTAAAACCAAACCTGATCATGCCTCGCTGATCGTCTTGGAAGGAGAATTCCAGCCAGATGTCATTGATCCTTTTTTTCACGGCCAGGATCATGATTATTACTTGATCTCCACCAATAAGGATCCGTTTGAACTACTTTGAACCACGATGATATTTCGCCGGGGCAGCGCTAATGCTCCGGCTTTTTTTATCCTTGACTTTTTGGTTGGTTTTAGTATACTTATATTAAAGCTTCAGAAAAGCTTTTTTATTATTATAATTTCAAATATTTTATGGCTAAGATTGCGGTGATCAAGACTGGCGGAAAACAATACAAAGTTACCGATGGTCAGTTGCTAAACATTGAAAAAATTGAAAAAAAGCAGGGCGATAAGGTTAAATTCGAAACCTTATTGATTGCCGACGAAAAGGGTTTGAATATTGGCAAGCCGTCTTTGGGCGAGAAGGTCGAGGGCGAAGTCGTCGAACAGGGCCGCCATGACAAAATTTCCGTGGTCAAGTTCAAGAACAAGACGCGCTATACCCGGAACCGCGGCCATCGCCAGCCGTTCACCAAAGTGAAAATTACCGCTATTGCTTAAATTAAAAAAACAGGCTTAACGGTCTGTTTTTTTTGTTGGCTGGCACGCTCTTGACAATAATAATTATTTATGATAAAAAGCAGTATTAAGTGTCCTTTGTCAATATTTTAACTGAACCAAATATAACCAGGGAGGTTTTATGAAATTGTTTTTTGATTGTGAAAGAACAGTGAGCAGCGCCCTTTGGAGAGCGCTTAGCGCAATTATTGATAAAAAGGGGTCGTTGATTGTCACTAATTCACGCGAAAAGGCCGACCTGATCCTGGTTGACCAGCAGCGGAAAATCGGCGGGGAATACGACGCCACCAGGACTTACGTGATCATAAACATCCCGGGGACTACCGAAAAAGGGATTGAGAAGGATAAGCTACCGGCCAATGTCAAATTGTTCCAGTTTGGTAGCGTCGTTGCCGAGATGGCAACCCTGATCGGCAAAATGTCGGCAAAAGTTATTGATCAGCCGGACAAAGAGATGGAAGGGATTATCTCCCATCCGAAAAAGGTGAATCATCATCTCAAGAATATTTTGGTGATCGATGACAGCCGGAAGAATTTGATCAAGGCCGCGGAACAGTTGTCGGGTAAAAACAATCTTTGGTTGGCGAACGGTCTTGAGGCGGCGCTCGAAATCATCTCTAAATCTAACCTTGATTTTTACGCCGTACTTTGCGACCTCTATCTGCCGATGAGCCCGATGACCCTGTCACCTCAAGCCTTCAAACCCGGTCAACTCGTTCCCTACGGAATGCCTTTGATCTTCATTTGCTCGACGTGCCCCGTGGCAAGAATCGCGATCGTGACTGACATCAGCCATCATAATGATCCCATCTCCGCCACCTTTGATCTCTTGAGCGGGAAAACATTCCTGCTTGACGGGACAACGGTCAAATTCCTCCATGCCCGGCTTGACGAAAAAGGCGCCAAGGATTGGCTCTGGGCGCTGGAGTCGCTGGAAAACATTTGATAACACAAGGTTCATTATCGGTCGCAGCTTAGGTAAATCCTGGCTGCGACTTTTTTATTTGCCGAGCGGCAGTCTCCTCGAAGGGGCTGCCGCTTTTTGCAGGCAAGAAATAGGCAGCAGTCCGCTGACGCGAGACTGCTGCATGGCAAAAATTTTGGGAATTAGTTAATTAGTCGATTAGTTAATTAGTTTTGAAACTTCAATTAATTGATATAAAAAAATCGTCAGCAAAACTGACGGTTTTTTTATTGAGAACTTGAAAATTTCACAACTAAGTGCCTAATTAACTAATCAACCAATGACCTATTTTTTAACGCGTTATTCAAAGTTATCTCGTCCGCGTATTCGATATCCGAGCCCATCGGCAGGCCGCGCGCCAGGCGGGTGGTTTTTATTTTGAGCGGCTTGAGAATCTTGGCCAGATATAAAGAAGTTGTTTCGCCTTCCAGAGTGGGGGAGAGCGCTAAAATTATTTCCTTGATCTTTCCTTGCTTAAGGCGATTTTCTAATTTGGCAATATTGGACGTTTCCACACTGACGCCGGTTTGCGGGCGCAAGTTGCGGCCCAAAAGAAAATATAAGCCATTATATTTTTTGGTCGTCTCGATCGCGAGCATTTCGGGCTGAGTGGCGATAATACAAAGTATTGAGCTGTCGCGATTTTTATCGGCGCAAATCGGACAAGGATCGGTCTCAGCAACGGAAAGACATTGACTGCAAATTTTTAAATTCTTTTTTAAATTGATAATGTCGGTAGCGACTTTAGCCAAAAATTCTTTGGGCTGTTTCAATAAATAAAAAGCATACCGCTGGGCAGTCTTTGGGCCGACAGTGGGAATTTCCGACAGATCGTCGATCAGATTTTGAATAGCTTGGGGGAATTTCATTTAATATCCAATATCAAATAACCAATATTTTAAAAAATATTATAATATTTAAATATTTTATTATTTTTTTGATATTGGTTATTTATTATTTGTTATTACATTCCGGGTAGTCCTCCCATCGCCCGCATCTTGTCCGCCATCACCCGCTGGGCTTTTTTGATCGTGTCATTGATGGCGTCGGGCAATTTTTTTTCCAATTCTTCCTTGGACATTTCTTTTTCCAAAGTGACGGCCGAGACAACCATATTGCCGTCCATGGTGATCTTGATGCCATTTTTTTCCACCACAATGGTTTCTTCGCCCAAAGCATTCTGCAAATGCTTGGCCTTGTCGCGCAGATCTTTAAGCTGTTTTAGTTTTTCAAACATATGAATGTGTTCGCAAAGTTTTTGCGTATTTTTAATATTTAGTATTTTATGGAAAGGTTAAATCCGAAAATGAACATCCGAATAAATATTCGTAGATTTGGATGCATTCGTAGGTTCGGATTATTTTTTAGAATTCCGGCACTGCTTCGCCCAGGTCCTGTTTTTGCAGGTTTTTAAAGCTGACCGTGTCATGATCGAAAAAAAGACTGACTGAACCGGTCGGGCCGTTGCGGTGTTTAGCCACATAGATTTTAGCCGAATGCTTATCCTCGTCGGTCAAAGAATCAAAGTCATAACTGCGGTCGGCGGCTTTGCGATAAACAAACATCACCACGTCGGCGTCCTGTTCGATCGAACCGGATTCGCGCAAATGAGAAAGTTTGGGGATGGCCGGTTTTTCCTGCTCCACGGCGCGGGAAAGTTGGGAAATGGCCACGACCGGGACATTCAATTCACGGGCGATTCCTTTCAGGCCGCGGGTGATCTCGGCGACTTCTTGGACGCGATTATCGCCGTATTTGCCCCGGCCCTCCATTAATTGCAAATAATCAACAATGACCAAGCCCAAGCCTTTGTCCATTTTTAAGCGGCGGGCTTTGGCGCGAATTTCCATAATTGAAGTTGAGGCCGAGTCGTCGATAAAGATCGGCGCTTCGGACAATTGGCCCATGGCTTCGCCGATCTTGGCAAAATCGTTTTCATCTTCGCGGTCGGACAATTTGCCCGTGCGCATTTTCCACAGTGAAACTCCGGCCTGGGCGCAAAGCATCCGGTCGACCAATTGCTCTTTGCTCATTTCCAAAGAAAAAATTCCCACCGGTTCGCGGCTTTTGATCGCCACTTGCCGGGCGAAATCCATCGCCAGCGCGGTTTTGCCGACCGAAGGCCGGGCGGCCAAGACGACGAGATCGGATTTTTGCAAGCCGGCCAGAAGCTTGTCCAGATCGGCAAAGCCGGTGGGCAAGCCGCGCAATTTGCCCGACTGCTTGTGCAACTCATCGATGCGCTCAAAGGCCTCGGTCAAAAGATTGTCGATCGAAACAAAAGCGGTCTTGGAAAAATTTTGGGAGATTTGGAAGATCTTTTTTTCCGTTTCATCCAGGATCAGATCGACGTCTTCGTCTTCATTGAAGCTTAAGTCGGAAATTTCGCTGGCGGCCTGCTGCAGGCGGCGCAAAGTAGCTTTATGCTGGACGATCTTGGCGTAATTTTCCACGTTGGAAGCGGTGGCGACGAAATTGGAAAGCTGGGCCAGATAAGTCCGGCCGCCGATCGCCGCGAGTTTCCCCTTGGCATCCAGCCGGTTGGAAAGCGTCAGAATATCGATCGGCTCCTGGCGGGAAAATAATTCCTTGATCGTTTCATAAATGGTGAAGTGCGCGTCCTGATAAAAATCTTTTTCCGAAAGCGTATCGACGACTTTGACGATCGCGTTTTTTTCCAACAGCAAACACGAAAGCAGGCACTGTTCGGCCTCAATATTCTGCGGCGGCAATTTACCGATGATGTTTTTTTCCGGCATAGATTGAAATCTGTCTAAAATGCATAGATAATATTATCTCATCGCCCTTGATTTAGCAAGCGCGAAAAACGCACATTTAATCCACCGTTTTCGGCAGTTATCGAGAGTCGCGGCAGAGCCGAGCAAAAGCGAATTCTTCCCCTTAATATTTTTTGCCAGCAGGCATGATAAATAGTATAATTAGACAGTAGACACCGTTTGATGTCTATTTTAAGGTTAGCCAAAAATATTAATCCCATATGCAGGAACGCAATATTTTGTGTTCCTGCCGAATCAATGATAAATATATTCAAAAACAATACCTTTGCCCGAAATAGCGCCATTTTGTTTGCCGGCACGATCGTCGCCAATTTGATGAACTATTTTTTCCATTTGGCGATCGGCCGGATGGTTAGCGCGGAGATCTACGGCGAAACCGAATCTTTGATCTCGCTCATCGCCATTATTTCCGTGCCGGCCGCGGCATTAGGCCTGGTTGCTACTAAATTCGCGGCGATCGGCAAAGCGGAAAACCATCCGGAGAGCAGTTTGGGGCTGATGAAATATCTTTACCGGCAGGTCTTTGTTTATGGTTTGCCGGTTTTTTTGCTGGCCTTGGCCGTAACGCCGCTGGTTGCCGATTTTTTAAAGATCCAGGGTTTTTTGCCCGTAGTGATGATCTGGGCGGCGATGTTTTTATCCTTTTTTGGCGTGATCAATCTGGGGATTTTGAGCGGCTGGCAAAAATTCGGTTCAGTCAGCTGGAACAGCGTCTTGGGGACATTGACCAAATTGATCTGCGGCGTCGTCTTGGTCAAATTAGGTTTCGCGCTTAATGGCATTATCGGCAGTTTTCTCGTTAGCGGCGTGGTTGCTTATTTTGCTTCCGTGATCATGCTGAAATTCTTAAAAACCGCAGCGAATGAAACTCCGGGCGTGATAAAAAAAATTAATTTTCAGTCGGTGAAAAATTACGTGATTCCCGTTTTTGTCGGCAGCTTGGCGATCAATCTGTTGGGAAATGCCGACATGATACTCGCCAAGCATAATCTTGACCCGATCTTGGCCGGAAGCTATGGCGCGCTGAATGTCACTTCCAAGATAATCTTTTTTGTCACCGGCGTGATCGCCTCGGTTCTTTTCGCCATGGCCGCCGAACACAGCCATCAGCAAGCTAATTCAAAACCCATCCTGAAAAACGCCTTGTGGCTGACGATAGTGTTTTGCTTAGCCTCGATAATTTTTTATTTTTTATTTCCCCGCTTCATCCTGGAGATATTTTTCGGCAGTAAATATCTGTCCGCCGCTTCCTATCTGGGCTGGTTTGCCGTCAGCGCGTCGCTGTTTTCGCTGGCCAATCTGATCTTGCAATATTTATTGTCGATCCACGCGACCAAAATCGCTTATATTTATCTGGTTATTTCGCTTTTAGCCGGTATTGGCATCTTATTGCTTGGCAGGAATATTTTTGCTATCTTGATTATGATCGGCTTGAGCAATCTGGCCAGTGTTTTGATTGGCGCTATTTTCCTTTTTCGCAAGCGATTTTCAGCGATAGAGGAGGAAATTACGCCGATAATTAATTATATCGAATGAATACGAGGGCCCGTGATATCCGGCGGGCTCGAATAATTACCTTAAACCATATGTTCGAAAAAAGAATTATTTCCATAGTTGTTCCGGTCTATAACGAGGAGAAAAATATCAACCTTTTTTATGGAGCCCTGGTGAGGATTTTGGCGAATTCGGCGGCGAGTTTTGATTTTGAATTGATTTTTGTCAACGACGGTTCGACTGATCAAAGCGCCGGGATCATTGAGGGGCTGGCTCGTACCGACCAGAGAATAAAATATCTGGAATTTTCCCGCAATTTCGGCAAGGAGATCGCCACGACAGCCGGATTGAATAACGCGCGAGGCGCCGCGGCAATCATGATTGACGCCGATCTTCAGCATCCCGTGGAATTGATTCCCGAGCTGATCGCCAAATGGCAGAATGGCGCCGAGGTGGTGATCGGGGTGCGCAAAAGCAATCGGGGCGAAGGGATAATCAAAAAAATCGGCTCCCGGCTTTTTTATCAGATCATCAATAATATCGCCGAAATAAGAATCATTCCCCAGGCGACGGATTTCCGGTTGATCGATCGGGCGGTGATCGACGAATTCAACCGCTTTACTGAAAATAACCGCATGACCCGGGCGCTGATCGACTGGCTCGGCTTCAAGCGCGAATATGTTTATTTTGACGCTAAAGAGCGAACCGACGGGAAGGCCAAATATGGTTTTTGGAAACTTTTCCATCTGGCGGTTTCGAGTTTCGTGGCTCTGAGTTTGCTGCCCTTGAAATTGGCCGGTTATCTGGGCATCTTGATCATTTTTTTCTCCGGCGCGCTCGGACTTTATATTTTAGTGGGCAAATACTTTTTTCATTTTTACTATGCTTCCAGTTTTTCCGGCACGGCCCAGCTCGGCATTTTGATCGTCTTTTTGGTCGGCATCATTTTAATGTCTCTGGGTTTAATGGCTTTGTATATCGCCAATATCCATGGCGAAGTCACTCACCGCCCGCTATACGTGATTAGAAAAAGAAAATAAAATTTATAAAGTTAAAGGTTATAAAGTTGAAAGTTGTAAAGTAGTGGGTTTTTGAAAAATATTCGGATACTTTATAACTTTAAAACTTGTGACTTTATAACTTATAACTAATCGCATGATCAAATACAGTTTTATCATTCCGGTCAAGGCGATCAATGATTATGTCCGCGAAGCCATCTCTAAAATCTTGGCGATCAAGCGCGATGATTATGAAATAATCGTTTATCCTGACCAGACGAATGATGAACAATGGGAGAAGACCAGGCAGATCGCTTGCTTGGGCGGCCCGGCGATAAAGCGAACGCGGTCGATCACGGATGCGTCAGGAGAAATCTTGATCTTTATCGACGATGACGCTTTTCCGGCGGAAAATTATTTGGAAATTTTGGACGAGGATTTTAAAGATGAAAAAATAAAAGCGGCCGGCGGTCCGGCCATCACTCCGCCCGACGACGGTTTTTGGCAGAAAGTTTCCGGCGCGGTTTTTTTGAGTTTTTATTCCGGCGGCAATCCGGAAAGATATATATCCCGCGGCGGCAAAGTTTTTGTCGCTGATTGGCCGAGCGTTAATTTTACGATCCGCAAAGCGGTTTTTGCCGAGTTGGGCGGTTTTGCCAGCGAATTCTGGCCGGGGGAGGATACCAAGCTTTGCCATGATTTAAATAAAAAATATCCGCAAAGCATCGTTTATGATCCGGCTCTGATCGTTTATCATCATCGCCGCTCCGGCCTCAGGGAGCATCTCCGGCAAACCGGCGCTTACGGTTTGCACCGCGGCTATTTCGTCAAACATTATCCGGAAACTTCTTTCAAGTTAAAATATTTTTTGCCCGCGCTCTTTTTGCTTTTTGCCGTTTTTGGCGCGGTTTTAAGCTTAGCCGATATCCCTTTTTCCGCCATTTATTTATTGGGCTGGCTGATTTACGTTTTAGTTTTATTCAAATCTATCTCCGACATCCGCCATCATGAAAAAAATTCGTTGATTATCCTAAATGCGGTCTATTATATTTTTTTAACCCACCTTGTTTACGGATTTTATTTTATCAAAGGACTGGTCTTTACCCGCAACCTGAAAAGCAAACTGCGATAAAAAATTACCCTCCAGAGAAGGGGGGCGCCGCCTCGGCGATCCGCCAGCTGGCGGAGGGGTGGGTTAGGAAAAAGTCCCCTCCACGGGAGGGGTGCCGAGCCCGGCGAGGCGGGGTGGGTCTATTCCCGACATTATTATAAGTTTTTTTAGAATAAAAATGTTTTAAAAGTAAAAGAAAAAGCCTAACCGCAAGATTTATAAAATTAAAATAATGGATAAAAATAATAAGGAAGAATAATAGACCCACCCCGTCAGGCCGAGGCGGCCTGCCACCCCTCCCAAGAGGGGACAGACTAAACAAATTTTAATAATGAAAGTTGCAATTTCGTTTCCGCCATTAGAATCCGAAAAAGGCGTACCTCTGCTTTCCCAGAATCGCCAATTCCAATGGTTTAACAGTCCTACATATATATACCCGGTTATTCCGGCCTATTTGGCTACCGTTTTGAAAAATAACGGCCAGGAAGTTTTTTGGGACGACGGCATCGCCGAAGGCTTAAGCTATGAACAATGGCTGGCCAGGATAATCAAAGAACAGCCGGATGTCATCGTGATTGAAACCAAGACTCCGGTGATAGAGAGGCATTGGAAAATAATCGATGAGTTAAAGAAAAAATCATTGAAAATTGAAAATTGGAAATTGAAAATTGTCCTCGTCGGGGATCATGTAACGGCGATGCCCGAAGAAAGCTTAAAAAATTCCCAAGTTGATTTTGTCGTTGCGGGTGGGGATTATGATTTTATCGTTTTGTCGATCATTAAGAAAATAAATAACCAAGGCGAATTGGAGGGCGGGATTTATTGGAAAGAAAATGGCTTAATTAAGAATTCCGGTGCTTATGATTTGAAAAAACATTCGCTTGATGAATTGCCGATGATCGACCGCGAATTAACCAACTGGAAATTATACGCCTACAAAAATGGTAATTTTAAATATACGCCCGGAACTTATCTGATGTCCGGCCGCGATTGCTGGTGGGGTAAATGCACCTTTTGCTCCTGGACAACGATGTTTCCCGGCAATTGTTTCCGCGTCCGCTCGGCTAAATTGGTCTTGGATGAAGTCGGTTACTTGATCGATCTGGGAGTCAAAGAGATTATGGAAGATTCCGGCAGCTTGCCGATTGGCGCTTGGCTCCAAGAATTTTGCCAAGGGATGATCGACCGCGGCTATAACAAAAAAGTCACTCTAAGCTGCAATATGCGGCTTAACGGAATTAAAGATGAAAAAACCTGGCAATTGATGAAGCGCGCCGGATTCAGGTTTGTCTTATTCGGCTTGGAATCAGCCAACCAAACGACGCTGGATAAAATAAATAAAGGCTTGAAAGTTGAAGAGATCGAACCCGGATTAAAAATTTGCAAAGCCGCCGGACTTGAGCCGCACATCACCGCTATGATCGGTTATCCCTGGGAAACCTACGAGGATGCCAAGCGAACCGTGGACTTGGCCAAGGATTTATTCAAGAAAGGACTGGTTGATACTTTGCAGGCGACAATCTTGATTCCTTATCCGGGCACGCCATTATATGAATATTGCCAGGCCAATAATTTGTTGAATTTTACCGATTATGACAGGTTTGATCAGCGCGAGCAGGTGATGAAAAGCCCGCTCTCTAACGAACAAGTCAAAGAATTGACGCAAGGATTATACAAATCCTTCCTGACCCCGAAATTCATTTTTAATAAAATTTTAGCGATCAGAAATTTCGACGATATAAAGTTTTTATGCCGCTCCGGTCTGAAAGTCCTCGGCCACCTGGCGGATTTTAAAAATCCCCCTCCTTCCCAAGGAGGGGCGTAGGGGTGGTTTGCCCCCTCCTTCCCAAGGAGGGGTTTGGGGGTGGTTAGGAAAGTCATCTCTATCACGAGGTTGGCCGCGTCGCGCAGACGGCCTGCCCTGAGCTTGTCGAAGGGGGTGGGTAAAAAGTCCCCTCTATTAAGGGGGGTGGACCGCCGCCTCGGCGGGACGGGGTGTGTTGAAAATAAATAAGTCGAGAAATTAATTATATGGATAATCCTTTGGTTAGCGTAATCGTTCATACTAAAAATGAAGAAAAAAATATTGCCAATTGCTTAAAATCGATTAAGGCTCAAGATTATGAAAATATTGAGAT
>JAQTUZ010000015.1 GCA_028707065.1 Patescibacteria group bacterium
GCCACTCTAAGAAAATTGCGCCAATTAAATCCAAATATTATCATTTTGGCCTATATCACTTCCGAAGAAATAGATAGTACGCCGCAGGATTCGACGCTGGGAAAATTACGCAACGAGCTATTGAGCCAGATTGACTCGTCTTGGTGGCTAAAAGATAAAAGCGGCCGCTTCACTTCCTTTTGGTCGCAAACCAGGATGTTGAATATTACTGACGGTTCCGGACAATCAGCTGCCGGAGAACGCTGGAATGATTTTTTGCCCGAATTCGTCAATAGCAGAATTATGTCCACGGGACTTTGGGACGGCGTCTTTTTTGATAATATCTGGCCGGATATTTCCTGGTTCAATGGCGGCAACCTCGACACTAATAACGATGGCCAGCTTGATAGCAAAAGCGCGATGGATAATGCCTGGGCGGCAGGCAATAAAAAAATGTTGGCTAAAACACAAGCGCTTTTCGGCGGCAAATATCTGATCGCGGCCAATAGCCGGCACGATACAGCCTATCAGCCATATTTGAACGGCATCATGCTGGAAAGTTTTCCCGCTCCCTGGGAAGCGGACGGCACTTGGGCCGGCTCGATGAAATCTTACACCGATATTAAGAATTTTTCCCAACCCTATGTTGGCATTCTGAATTCCAACACCAATAATACTTGGGGGGTGAGCGATTATCATAAAATGCGTTTTTCTTTGGGTTCGGCGCTCTTGGGCGATGGCAATTTTTCTTTTGATTATGGCGTCAATGACCATTCACAGACCTGGTGGTATGACGAATATAAAGCGTCTTTGGGCAACGCCGTATCCGCGCCGATTAATATTTTGGACAAGAGCAATAAGACTTATAAGAAGGGATTGTGGCGCCGCGATTTTAACAATGGTATTGTCGTGGTTAATTCCACCGACCAGACGCAAAATTACGTTTTTACCGATGAAGCCTTTAATAAATTAAGCGGCACGCAAGATCCGAACGTCAATAACGGTTCGCGGGTAAATTTGGTGAGCATCGCTTCTAAAGACGCGGTAATTTTATTGGGCGATTTGGCCAGCCGAAAAATTCCCAGCGCCGGCCAGCTTGCGCCCGCGGCGGGAGCGCCAACTCCGGCAACGCCGGCTCAACCGGTTTCTTCGGGCAAAACCACGGAGAATATCATCACTGACGCGGTTTTCAAGAACGGAACTTTTTTCCGCGTTTTTGACCAAGCCGGCAATCAAACCCGCAGCGGATTTTTCGCTTTTGATTCTCGCTACGCCGGCGGCGCGCAAATCATTTCCGCCGATATTGATCATAATCAGATCAACGAAACTCTGGTAAACAGCAATGGCCTGATCACGATTTATCGCGGCGCGCAAGTTTTAAAATCATTCAAGCCTTTTGACAGCGTGTTTAAGGGGGATATTTCTTTGGCGATCGCCGATTTGAACGGCAACGGCCAAAAGCAATTGGTTATCGGAGCTGGCAAAGGAGGCGGTCCGCAGATAAGAATTTTCAGCACTGACGGCCGTTTGCTTTCCGGCGGTTTTTTCGCCTATGATCGCAATTTCCGCGGCGGAGTCAATGTGGCGGCGATCGATTATAATAATGACGGCAAGGACGAAATATTTACCGGCGCGGGCGTCGGCGGCGGCCCGCAAGTGCGGATTTTTAATCGGGACGGCAAGGTTCTGGGCGGTTTTTTCGCCTATGATAAAAATTTACGTTCCGGCGTATCAATTACGGTAGGAAATTTAGGCGGGACAAACGAGAAAAGAATCATCACCGGAGCCGGACCCGGCTCTCAGCCGCAAGTCAGGGTTTGGGATAAATTCGGCAAATTGATCTCGCAATTTTTAGCTTATGACAAGGCGGCAACGGCCGGCCTGACGGTTGTCGCGGCCGATATCAATAACGATGGCAAAGACGAAATACTCGCAGGGAATACTTCTTATTGATAATAGATTTAAGCTGATAAAACAATCAGAACAAAGATCAAAGAACAAAAAACATTTTTTCGATTTGCTCTGTGCTCTTTGCTCCTTGTTCTCAGTGCCGATAGCGCAAGACCTAAAATAAATGTATAATTAATTTTAAACTATATGAACGACAAAAATCAGAAAAATTCACCCGTGATCGAGGCGGAGGAGATTACGCCTACGGAGGTTCTTGCCGAACTTGGAAAAGACGACGCGGTTGAGCTGGTCAAGGGGAAGCTTAATCTCAAGAAAAGCGGCAACATCATCATCGGCACGATCAATGTGATGGCTAGTCCGCTGGCCAAGCATTTAAAAAAGCGCCATGAAAGATTTTACCGCGACAGCAAGTTCCATCTGGCGGCCGATATCTTTTTTGTGCTGTTGATCCTGGGCTTGGCGCTGATATTCTTGTATTTTTACACCTTTCAGCCTAAGGCGCAGATCGATTTGCAAGCCACCGTCGCCGCCGACAGCGTGATAAGCGGCCAGAGCGAAACTTTCACTATCCAATATAAAAATAACGGCAAAGTGGATATAAAATCAGCCACGCTTTCGCTGGTTTTCCCGGAAGATTTTGTTTTGCTCGCGGCTAATCCGCAAAATATCTGGTCCGATCAAACCAATACTTTCACGATCGGCGATCTGCCCCGCGGCGCCAACGGCAAAGTCAAAATCACCGGCATAGCGCAGGGAGCGGTCGGCTCGCCGCAAACTCTCAACTATTCTTTGAATTATCTGGAAAACGGCCGGGCCGCCAATATTCTCGGTTCTTATATTTTTTCTCTGGAATCATCCGTCTTGAGCGTAAGTTTTGACGCTCCGAAACAGATTTACCGAAATCTCGATTTTGCCGGAAACATCAATTTGAAAAATAACGGCCTGGCCGACGTGACGGAAGAAATCGATTTGTCTTTTGCCAACAGCCCGATAATCATTAAAAGTATTTCGTCGGATCAGGCGAATCTGGTCAATGGCGTCATTATCGTTAACGGCCTGAAGGCCGGCCAAAGTTTGGCGATCGAATATGAAGCGGCGGCGAGCGCGCCCGAAGGAAGTTTAGCGGCAACGCTTGAAGCTGATTTGAATTTGGACGGGCAAAAGATGAAGCAAACAACGGCCGATCTCGCGCTTAACGTGACCGTGCCGAAATTCGGCGTTACCATTTCCGCCGATAAAAAAATCATCAAGAGCGAAGAAGCCGTGAATTTTAAATTGAATTTTACCAATCAGGAAGGGGCGGCGATCAATAACGCGAGTTTGACGATCGTGGCCGCGGACAGCGCCGTGGTCCTTAAAAATTTGGCGCTGACCGGCGCGAGCGCGTTCAAGACGACCGGCAATACCATTGTCGTGGGAGATTTGGCCGCGGGACAATCCGGCGAAGTTGATTTTTCCGCTTTACTTTCGCGCAAGACGATCAGCGTTGATCAGCAAACCGGCATCATCGCCGACATCAATTACCAGGCGGGCGGCCGGCAAGTCGAATATCAGATGTTCAGCCCGAAAATTAAATTTTTATCCGATTTGCAAATCGGTTCCAAGGGACTTTATTACAGCGCCCAAGGCGATCAGCTGGGCGTCGGTCCGCTGCCGCCGATAGTGGACGTGCCCACGCATTATTGGATATTTTGGGAGATCAATAACGCCGGCAATGAATTGAAAAATTTATCGGTCAGCGCGGATCTGCCCGCCAATGTCGGCTGGACCGAGCAGAAAACGGTTTTGGCCGGCGATTTGCGCTACGGCCAGATCAGCCGCAAAGTCGTCTGGACAGTCGATGATATTGCCGCCTCGGGCGGAAATTATCGCGTCGGTTTCGAAGTCGAGCTGATCCCGACCGCGGCCGATCTGGGAAAAATTCCAATGCTTATTTCCAATATTCAATATAGCGCGACCGATTCTTTCGCCGGGCAGGAAATATCCGGCACTTTATCTAATATTGACGCCAGCCTGAAAGATGATCCGACCGCCTCGGGGAAGGGGACGGTCATTGAGTTGAAAATTGTAAAATAGTAAGTGAAAGTAATCCCGCCGCGGCGGGACAAGAAAGTAAAAAGTATCTCTCTCTACTGGCCGCGCCGCAGTTTCGCGCGGCGGACTGCGGCGAAAAGGCGGCACAAAACAACATGATAAACAAGTCTTGCCATGCTGCAGTCTCGCGGAGCGGACTGCAGCTAATAGGGGTAATAAATATAATATGAACAGAAAAATATTTTTTATCGCGGCAGCGTTTGTTTTTTCTTTTTTGATTTGCCAGAGTGTTCTGGCCGAGCAGATCAATGATTTTCAAACGTCGATCAGAATTAATCCGGACGCGAGCATCAATGTCACGGAAAAAATATTTTACGATTTCGGCGATCTGGAGCGGCGCGGAATTTATCGCGATATTCCCGTAAAATACCAGCGCAACGGCTTGAATTATAATTTGAAAATTTCGCAGATTTCAGTCACTGATGAGAACGGCCGGGCGGATAAATTTTCCACTTCTCCCGCGGGAAAAAATATCAGGATCAAGATCGGTGATGCCGATACTTTGATTTCGGGTGTGCGCTATTACGTCATAAATTATACGATCAAGCGGGCGATAAATTATTTTTCCGACCACGATGAACTCTACTGGAATACGACTGGCAACGCCTGGACAGTGGACATTAACCAGGTCGAAGCCACGGTTGTTTTACCGACTGGCGTCGACGAAAATAAAATTTCCTCCGCCTGTTATTATGGTCCTTATGGCAGCCAGACCGAATGCCAGAGTAATTTGAGCGGCCATGCTGTTTTATATTCTTCGGCAAATTTGGCCGCCGGAGAAGGGATGACGATTGTCGCCGGTTTCCCCAAGGGTTTAGTGGCCGAGCCGACAGCTCGGGGAAGATTAATTGATGCTATTAAAGATAATTGGGCGTTTGGCATTCCGATTTTCGCCTTGATCATTCTATTCTTTGTCTGGTTGAGATTTGGTCGCGATCCCGAGGATAAAAATCCAATTGTGGCGCAATACGACGTACCGGATAATCTGACGCCGATCGAAGTTGGCACGCTGATCGATACTCGGGCTGACAATAAAGATCTGTCGGCGGAAATAATTTATTTGGCGATCAACGGCTATCTTAAAATAATCCGGCAGGAAGGGGTGAAGATAATGGGAATCGGCATCGGCGCAGATTACCTTTTGGAGAAGTTGAAAAATTCTTCATTGTTGAATAATGACTTTGACCGGCAATTGCTTGATGCTCTGGTTCCTGATAAAGAGCGCAAGCTGTCGGAGATCAAGCAGGATTTCGGCGCGGCAAGCAAATTTCAGTCAGTCAAGGCGGCCGTTCATGAGAAGTTAGATAGCGCCGGTTACTTTTCCACGAAAACAAAGGCGCTGAAGTTGTCTTTATCTTTTGCCGGTTCGTTATTGATCGGCGGCGGAATCTTCGCTTTAATAATGGCAAATAGCATTGCTTTATTAATTTCATTAATTGCGCCTGGCGTTTTATTTATTGTCCTCGCGCAATTTATGGGGCAGAGAACGGTCAAGGGCGTGAAAACGGAAAATTATCTCAAGGGTTTGAAATTATATTTGGGCGTGGTGGAAAAAGATCGCCTCGAATTCCATAACGCGCCGGAAAAAAATCCCCGGACTTTTGAAAGATTTTTGCCCTATGCCATGGCGCTGGGCGTGGAAAAAGCCTGGGCCGGGCAATTTGAAGGAATTTATACCGAGCCGCCAGCTTGGTACGTTTACCCGGCCGGTTACGGTTTTTCCGTTATTCATTTTACCGACGATCTCCATTCTTTTTCTTCAACGGCTAATATGTCGATGGCGGCGTCGGCGCAGAGCGGCGGCAGCGGCATGGGCGGCGGAGGTTTTTCCGGCGGCGGCTTTGGCGGCGGCGGAGGCGGATCTTGGTAGAAAAGCAAGGGAATTTGCATAATTCAGCGATTAATGGTATGGTAACAAAAAACAAAAAGGGTAAAGGGGGATATCGAGATTCACGATTTAAGGCCTGGTTTTCATAAGTTTCATAATTTTAACTTTATAAAAATAATAATAAAATCTATGAACAAAAAAATCCTGATTGTGTTTTCATTAATCCTGCTTTTTATCGCCTTTTCGGGCGTTAAAAACGCCAAAGCGGAAGAGATCAAACCCGATCTGATCGTCAGTTCTATTACCGAAAACGTGGCTGACAAATCCATCAATGTCACTCTGAAAAATATCGGGGCGGCTGATGCCAACCTTACAAATTCAGTGGTGTGGGCTACCTACGGATTGAATAATGGAGCAGTCGAATATGACGCTTTTATCAACGCGGGATTTTTGGGCAAGGCGGTTTTAGTACCAGGGGAAGAATATTCCGTCTTATTCAATAAAGCCAACTATTTATTAGCTGATATCAATTTTAATTCCGGCTCAACTTACCTAGTCAAAGCTTATGCTGATGTTTATAATACAGTCGCGGAGACAAACGAGAATAATAACGTCTTGGAAAAAACCGTGGTCGTGCCTTCTGACGCCAAATCCGATTTGGTCATTAGCTCGATTTTTGCAAATACGACCAGCCAATCCATCAGCGTCACCCTGACGAATACCGGAACGGCTGCGGCCAATATTTCAAATTCCACAGTTAGGGTTACTTATAATAAAAATGGCTCGGCCAATGAATATGAGGCCCTGATCAACGCCGGATTTTTAGGCAAGACGACTTTGGCGGCCGGAGAGGATTATTCGATCATCTTTAATAAGCAGAATTATTTACTCGATGATATAAATTTTCAACTCAGCACTTCTTATACTATCGATGCCTACGCCGACTACAATAATACCGTGGCCGAGTCGAATGAGAATAATAATAAATTGGAAGTACCTTATAACGGCTCTGACGTAGTAGAGCATTCGTCTAATTTCGATGTTCCGACCCTGGTTATCACTCCCGGCACCGCCACTATCACCAGCGAGAACAAGGGGATTATTTATTGGACTACCAATGTTAATGCCAATTGCGGCGTTGATTTCAGCAAGAATTCCGATCTGAGCGGGATAATGAGCGCTAACGGACAATTGATTCAAACCGGATTACCGACCAATGACGGAAAATTTTATTTCATGGCGCAGTTATCGAATTTAACGCCTAACACCGATTATTATTATTATATTATTTGCACTACCGTTAATGGGCAGAACGCGACAAGCGAGATAAAGCGCTTGCCCAAATCCAGTTCGGTGAGCATAATAATTTCCAATCTTGGCGTTCCGACCGCCGCTATAAATTCCAATAGTTTAACTGTAAATTGGATTACCAATGTCAATACTGATAGTATCGTTTTTTATCGGGAATATGGTCAGGATTCTTGGTCATGGCAGGGTACATCCGATTTATCCACGAATCACAGCGTTAACTTGGTCGGATTGAAGCCGGCGACGACTTATTTTCTTTATGTAAATGCTAAAGATGCCAATGGTAACGTGGTTAAGAGTGAGACTAGCTGGGGAGAAACGGCTGCCGCCAGCGCCGCGCAAAATCAGGTAAAAATAACATTTCCCAACGGCGGAGAGAATTATCAGCAGGGAGAATATATCACCATTAAATGGCAAGGCGGCAAGGATGTCGTGCAGATCGGAGTAGCCAGTTACGACGCTAGTTTTGTCAATGGTCAAATGAATGGAACATTGCTGGGATGGATTGATACACATAACTATCCGGACGGACAGCTGGTTTGGAACGGCAAGACGATTTGCGATGCGGCGATGGGCAGTTGTTTTAATTTATACCCGGGTAATTATAAGATTATCGCGGTTTCTAAAAGTACGGTTGGCAATTTGCTTTTGGGAAACGGTGTCGGGGGAGATACCGGCAATTATGATTTGAGTGATAATTATTTCACGATTTCTTCAGCCACCACCAATATCCCTCCGGCCGTAACCGAACCGGTCCTTCCCGCCGGGCAGGATCTTAAGAGTTTGATCAGCTCGACTTATGGCAGTAATTATTTAAATCACCAGATAACCAATCCCGCTTCGGTCACCAGCGGACTGATACTTTTCCGCGTCATCAGATCTTGCGCCACCGGAGCGCCGGTTGATCAGAATTATCCTCAACTGACAAGCTTCGGCCCGGGTCGTTTGGTACAGGGTCATCTGCAGGAGGTTAATTTGGATACTGCCAATTATTATAACTACACTTGCAATTCCCGCTTCCAGGAACAATGTATCGCTGACGGCACTTTTGATTCCTATTACGATGAATTTTGCGCTACCGGTGTTGTGACCGCGAGTCCTGTCGCTACGGTAGCCGCGCCGGTCGCGGCAACGGCCAGTATAATCGCCATTAACGATAATGCCAGCCAGCTATACAGCGGCTCGATCGATTCGCTTTTGGCGCAATTGAATGAAATGAAAAATACGATCGCCGAGCAAGCCGCGCAGATCAAATATCTGCAAAGCTTGATCAAGAATGTCGCGGCAGTGCCCTCGTCCACGCTTAGCAATATCAATAATTTCATAACTTACGGGGTTGATTACAATACCGTCAAGCTGGGTGCCGGGCAAAGAGCGGCGGTCGTCAATTCGTTCAAATCCGCGTTCTACCGCCTGCCCACCACGCAAACGGATTTTACGGACGTGGTTAAGATCGCCAACGGCCGCTGGCCGGGGCAAACCAGCGCGAGCTCGATAGCTTGGGCCCAACAGCAATTCCAAAAAGTATATTTGCGCGCTTCGAACATGAGCAACGTCAACGATAATGCCGCGGTAACGATTATGGCTTATGGCTTGATGCAGCAGGCCGTTAACCGCAATTTAAAGAGTGAAACGGTAAGCATCAATACTTTCGAAAATATTTTCGGGAGATTGCCCAGCTCGGCGCAAGACTGGAATACGGTCGCCGCGATCGCCTATTCCGGAGCAATAAGATAAATCCGTAATAAATTTTCCAATAAAAAATCATCCGCCCTAGGCGGATGATTTTTTATTTATTTAAAAAAGTTATTAAGCTTTTCTAACTTGAGCCGCGGCCGGACCTTTAGGGGTCTCGCCGATTTCGAAAGTGACGGCGTCACCTTCTCTCAACTCGCTGAAATCGACTCCTTCCAAGCTCGAAGCATGGAAAAACAGATCTTTGCTGCCGTCGGCAGGGGTGATGAAGCCAAAGTTTCTGTCGGTCAACTTTTTGATGGATCCTTGCATGTAAATGTAAAAATCTAGTTTGTTAATTAGTTTTAGCGCCGGGAAATTCGACTTAATTTCCTTTAGCACTATCTTCGCCTCTCTTTTATGGAGAAACGGTCAGTTTTTACCTAACACTAGAAGTATAGCATAAAGAAATATCCTTGTCAATGATTATTGCTAATATTGTCAATGTCGGCGTATATTTGGCAAAATACCGTCCTTTGGTAGAAGTTTATTAGTAGTCCCTAGGGGAATCGAACCCCTATTTTCAGGATGAGAACCTGATGTCCTAACCGTTAGACGAAGGGACCTCATTTGCGGGCGAGCAAATGATCACCCAGGCCGAAGGCTGTCCGGGTGAATCATTTTACTTGTCATTTACGTATTTGATTCTGTCTAATAATTCTTTCTTTTTAAAACTGTTATTTTTTAATTCCAGCTCTCTTTTTCTTGCGACTGTTTTATTGCAATAGATTTCGCAATATTTTAAGACAAAGGGAATCTTATGTTTAATCGATTTTGTTCGCCCTTCATTATGTTCTTTTAATCTTCTTCTTATGTCGTCAGTATACCCGATATAAAAAGTACGATCTTTTTTGCTCTGTATTAAATATACAAACCACATAGATAGAAATTAGACAGGATGCCACCCAAAGGGTGGTCAGCCTCTGGGTGAGATTTGCAGATAGTATAAATAAAAAGTTGCTTAAAGTCAAGACAAGATCGAACCGATGAAATCGGCGTGGCCGCGCAGGAATTCCTCGGCTGTCATGGGCTTGCCGCCTTCCAACTGCAATTTTTTAATCACCAAAGCCCCGTCACCGCATTGCATTGCCATTTTTTCGTTATCCAAGAAAATTTCCCCAATTTTAAATTTATTTATCGGCAGAACATTGTTTTCAACCTCTAAAATTTTAATAATTTGTAATTTATAATTTTTAATTTGTAATTGTCCGAAGGCCGACGGCCACGGCATATAAGCCCTGACCATCCGCTCGATTTCTACTGCCGGTTTAGCCCAGTCGATTTTTCCATCTTCTTTTTTAAGTTCTCGCGCGTAAGTCGCCAGTTTTTCATTCTGCGGTTTCAGTTCCATAACGCCCGAGGCAAATGCTTTCAAAGTTTCCGGCAGCATTTGCGCTCCTAGTTTGGCTAATTCATCGTGCAAAGTTTCAGCAGTTTCATTTTTTAAAATATTGATCCTCATCTGGGCGATGATCGGCCCGGTGTCCAAGCCTTTATCCATTTTCATGATCGTCACGCCGGTTTCGGTATCGCCGGATAAAATCGGCGCTTGGATCACGGCCGCGCCTCGCCAGCGGGGCAAAAGGGAAGCATGAATATTAATACAGCCGAATTTTGGAATGTCCAAGATGCTTTGCGGAATAATTTGGCCGTAGGCGATTACGACGATAAAGTCAGGTTTAAGCGCGGCAATTTCATCTTTGATATCTTTTATTTTTGCCGGCTGCAGAACTTTTAAATTATTTTCTAGCGCGACGGTTTTGACCGGCCCCGAAGTAAGCTCTTGTTTTCGGCCGATTGGCTTGTCTGCTTGAGTGATGACAGCAACAATTTCAAAGTCAGTGTCCGCAATCAGCGCTTTGAAAACCGGAACGGCAAAGTCCGGCGTGCCGGCGAATATTATTTTAAGTTTATTTTTCATAAGTTACTGTTTAGAATGCTTTATTACAAAGCGATACCCTTCTCGTTTTGTCATCCTGAGCGCCGCGCGAAGGATCTATTTTGTAGGATGCGCGGATTTCCTCAGCCAGATTTTTTATAGTTTCATTTGAATACCCGGATTCCCTAATAATTTTATCTGACAAGTCTAATAATAACGGATTATCTCTTTTAATCAAGTTTATTTTTTTATTTTTGCACCAGCCCTTTAATTCTTTTTCTCTTTCGACCGCCCGGTTGAAATATCCGTGCGGTTCGTAATAAACTAAATATTTCGTTTTATATTTGCGGGTGAACGCACAACCGAAGCCGAATTTGTGCTCGATCATTCTTCTGACCAGATTGTTGGTCATTCCCGTGTATAAAACAGTTTTGCGATAATTGGTTAAAAGATAAACGAAAAATTGATATTCCCTCCTCATATCAAAATTATTTATGTTTAATTGATATTTGATTCGCTCAAAATTTTTTTTGAAATATGAACGCTTTCTCGGATAATAGATCCCTCGCGACGCGCTCGGGATGACAAAAACAGAAATTATCTCTATAATTAATTTATTATGAATTTTATCAATAATTTGATTAATATTTTCGGCCACCTCGGTTATCAGGGTATTGTTTTTTTAATGGCGCTGGAAAGCTCGATCGTTCCGGTGCCGTCCGAGCTGGTAATGCCGCCGGCGGGAATTTTGGCGGCGCGCGGAGAAATGAATCTTTGGCTGGTCATCGTGGCGGGCGTCGTTGGCAGTTTGATCGGCGCTACCATTAGTTATTGGATTTCCTGGCTCTTGGGCCGGGCGGTTATTCTGATCTTGGCCGATCATCAGATCGCGAAAATTTTGCGCATCACTCCGGAGAAGGTGGAAAAAGCGGAAAAGTTTTTCTTAAAATACGGTTCAATTTCGATTTTTGTCGGGCGCCTCTTGCCGGTCATCAGGCATCTTATTTCTATTCCCGCCGGATTTTCCAAGATGAATTTCGGCAAGTTCGTGCTTTACACTTTTCTGGGCTCGGCGATCTGGGTTTCGGTTTTAGCTGTCGGCGGCTACTATTTAGGTTCAAAGATCGAAGTTATCGCGGAACACTTTAAAACAATAGTTGAAATATTATTAGTGATTGCAGTATTGGGATTAATAATGTTTTGGATCAGAAAAATAAATAAAAAGAAATTAGAAATTTGAAATTGGAAATTTGCATTTTAAAATTATATTTCTCAATTTCAAATTTCTAATTTCAAATTTCTTTTTTTTCTTCATCTATTTTTTTAAATTCTTCGCTTTATCGACAAATAAAATTCCGTCCAAGTGATCGATCTCATGCTGGATCACCCGGGCAAGAAATCCCGAGGCATTAATTTTTTCTTTGGCGCCGCGGCGGTTGCAAAAAACGCAGGTGATTTTTTTGTGGCGCTTGACGTCGCCGAAGATCAGCGGTACTGACAGGCAGCCTTCTTCGTTCCATTCTTTGAGCCAGGATTTTTGCACGATCTTGGGGTTGAATAAAAAAATCGGGCCGTTCTTGGTGTTAACGACTATCAGGCGGACATTTTTGCCGATCTGCGGCGCCGCCAGCCCCACCCCTTCTTTTTTGATCATTGTCTCCCCCAGATCATCGCTTAGTTCCTGGAATTCCTTGGCCGTGATCCGATCTTCGCCGATCACTTCTGATTTTTTCCGCAATGCTTTGTCGGGCAGAGTCAATATTTTCAAAACATTACCCATATTGAAATATGTTTGAATGTAATACTAATCCACGAATACATACTAATACGACGAATGTTTGTTAAGCACTTTATTCGTCATATTAGTATGTATTCGTATGACATTAGTATTACATTAAGACATTGAAAAAAACCTAATTACATGATAAATTATAGTATTAAAAAGGCGGAAAGGCAAATCTTATGGGAAATGATAATAAAGGTGAATTCGAGAGTTTAGGATCGATATTCATCCAAAAAAAAGGCCGCGCGGTAAAGAAGCCGCCGGCTTATGCTTGGCAGGACTTGGCGTTGAGAGTCATTGCCGATTTAGGGGTACCGGCGTTTAAACGAAATTCAATTTTTAAAATTTGCCGCGATTATCCCAAAGAATTCGTCGAAAGATGCCTTAATGACACGAAAGAGCTATGCCAGAGCGGAGAGAAGTGGAAATATTTTTTGAAAGTAGTCGATGCTGAAAGCAAACGCCTGAGGAATATTGAGGAAAAATGAGTAAAAATATTTTTTACCAAGAAGATGGTTGGAACAGAGAACAAAGATCAAAGAACAAAGTTGATTAAAAATGCTCCTTGTTCTTTGCTCTTTGTTCTGTTGCTTCGCATTTTTAAAAATCACCATTGAAGGTGATTTTTTAGTTTGGTAGCGGTTTCAGGATCATCGAGAGATAGCCGACGCCGAAAGGGGATTCATAGTCGGTCGAATCGATCTCATAGCCGTTGGCGCCGAGAATTCCCCAAAGCAGGGCGATCGCCTTTAGCCCGCACGGTTTGGTTTCGGCGATCAATTTTTCATCAAGTTTTAAGAATTCCTCAATAGCTTTATTTTGCAATAATTCGATTATTTTCTGGTCAAACTTGACCGCGCGGGGAGAAAATCCGGCCGGCGATTTTTTTTCCAAGGTATGCGCCAGATCGCCGGAAGCCAGAACGGCGATTTTTTTTTGGCCCTTTTTAATCGGCGCGCCGATCATTTTGCCCAAGTTAAAATGTTCGGTAAGGCTTTGGCCGGAAATATAAAGCGGGACGATCTCGATATTTTTTTGATTCAGAAGCAGCGAGTAAAGCGGCACGCCGCAGCCATGGTCCAGGATCGGCTGGGAGATCGCCTGCACGCGATCGTTTTCGATCAGGCTTTCGCGGATCGACTGCGCCAATTCCAGATCGCCGCCGACTTTAAGTTTGGTGGAAAAGTCGCCGAACTCTTCAAAATTAATGGCAAAATCAACGGCCAGATTTATGCTCCAGACATTTTCCCTGACCAGACCGTGGGAAGAGATGATGACGATCGTCTCGATCTTTTCCGCGGTCAGCGCCTCCTCGATCTTGGAATAAGAATTCTTGGTTTTCTCCAAACGCAAAATATTTTCCTTGCCGATGGAAGGAATAAGCAGAGGCGGGTGGGGGACGATGGCAGCGAGACGTAAAGACATGGCGGTGGCGGTTAAATTGATTTATTTTTTTATAATCAAGCGGTAGTGATTAAACGGCGAGAACATGGAGCAAAGAACAAGGATCATTTCTGATGCTCTTTGTTCTATGTTCTATGCTCCGCGATCAAAAGTTGTTTTCCTTTATAACTTCGCCGTTGTCATAATTGGCCAGGAATTGCGGCGAGACCTTGATCACGTTGGAAAGTTTATAGCCAAGTTTTACGAACAAGTCGGTGGACATGAACGGCCGTTTTTTTCCGCCGACAATAAGATAGATGGCTGGCGATGAAGGAGAGCTTAAGAGCTCGCCATCGCCGAAAAGCACCGGGTTGGTGGTGGGATATTGGGCAAGTTCCGCGGCGGAAGCTTTGATAATTTTTTTATTTTTGAACTTGGTGGTAAGCAAGATTTTGTCGGGTACGGGCGCTTTTTTGCCTTCATAAACCCAATAGACGCCGCCGGTTTTGCTGTCCTGCAGCAGCGCGCCCGCCGGATAAGTCGAGGTGGCGTAGAGCGGCGCGCCTTCGGGGTAAGAATTAATATCATCCCAGCCGGCGGCCACCACTTCAACCGGGTTATAGCCGAATTTTTTAAAGACCGCCTTGGAAGTGAAGCCGCGTTTTTGATCGTCAACCAGCAGATAGACCGTGCCGCGCGGCGAGCGGATCAAAGAATAATTGGCAAATTTTATCGCCGTGCTGGTGCCGAATTTATCCAGGTCGGCTTTTTCGATTAAGATGATTTTATTGGCATCGAATCTTGAAGAGAGAACATTGAGCGAAGTAAAGGGGCGTTTCTTGCCGTTTTGGATCAGCCAAACTGTTTTATCGCCCTTGATCTGCAACAGCGAGCCGTCGGGATAATTGCGCGCGAAATATTTTTGCCAGAGCACGTAAAAATTATAATTGCCGTTGTAAACGTGCGGCGTGTAATTATAAAGCGCGGCCGTGGCGATATTATAAGGGGTCACGCTAACCGGGCCGTCGACGATCGTCGAATACTTATTGGTAAAAACATAAGTGTTTCCCTTTTGATAGCCATAATCGCCCGGATTGACCATATAATCGTAAAATTGCAGCGTGGCGCTGTTCACCTGTTTCCATAAACCTTGCCAGCGGGCGTTGCAGCCGCCGCCGTCCGGGCAGCCATAACCGGTTGCCCAATCAAGGCTTCCCGGGGAAGGATTGGGATCTTCGACCAAGCCCTGTTCTTTTTGCAAAAGCACTAAAACAAAACGCGGACTGATCTTATTGGCCTGGCAGCGGTCATAGATCGCCTGCGCCGCGGTTTCGTTGATCCCGGTATTGGGGTCGGTTACCGCGTAAGCGGCCAGATAACTGCCGCGGCTTTCCAGAAATTTTTGGATCTCCGGGGCAGTCATCGAGTTATAGTTTAAGATCTCCGCGTCGCTGATAATATAATTAGGGTCAAAATCAGACCGGACATCCTGGGCCAGCGCTGTCTTGGCCATTCCTATTATGATTAATAAGGTTACAACGAAGATTGCCAGACTTTTCGATGATTTCATGAAAATAAATTTATTTTTTAAACAAGATAGTGTCATTATAGTATATCGGCTGATAATTTTCAACCGGGCATTGACGCCAATCAGCTGATATTATAAAGTTAATTCAATTAACAGGAAAATGCTCATTTTTTTTCAGCCGAAAGGGGACTTTATGGCAAATATGAGAGATATGGTTTTTCTGGAATTAAAATATTCCGGGGATAAAGACGTGAAGCATGGAGTGCCTGTCAATTTTATGCCTAAGCTCGCGGCAAAGTTAGCCGGCAAGGAATACTCGCTGTTTTCCGTGGGTTCGGCAGGACACAACTGCTATCCCGATCGGATACTCCTTGGTACGACTAACGTACGCGCGGATTTTCACAAACTGAATGATGATTTTAATGAGGCGGCAGTCGGCTTAGGCTGCGAAGATGGCTATGAGCCCGTAAGCCATTTTTTTCGAGAAAATCCGTACTAGCCGGGCGGCGGCTTGGACGGCCCGAGGATTATCGGGGCAATAAGATCAGAAAAGCGCGGGAGAAAATTCATCGCGCTTTTTCATTTTTCTGAGTTATCCACATTTAATTTTGCGTAATGGCAATGGGCGGGCCTGTGGATAATTATTTAGAAATAAAGAGGCTAATCTTTGTCTAAAATTTGGTGGGGAAGGGGATTTGACCGCGACTTTTTTTAGGTGTATAATATAATTAGATACCACAAGATATGGTGTTTGAGTGATGATTAAGACACAAAATACAGGATAAGTCAACTTCCCCACCCATCGAACTTGAGAGCAGTAAATTTGTTTGTAATATAATACGAATACCGCGAATTATTTTCGAATACTACGAACGCTACAAATCGAAAAACAGCTATTTCGCCGTCTGCAAATTTGCAGAAACTCGTAGTGAAGCATGGGTCAGTCCAGGGGATGAGGTTCGTTAAAATGTTCGTTGTATTCGCGAACAATTCGTAGTATTCGCATTATATACCCAATTTTTCTACTTATTTCTTGCTAGAATTTATGATTTGTCCGATCTGCTATTTTGAAGATACTAAAGTCATTGATTCCCGGGTGGCCTCTGACGGGCTTTCGATCAGGCGCCGCCGCGAATGCGAGAAATGCGGTTTTCGTTTCTCCACTTTTGAAGAAATGGAAATATTGGATCTGGCGGTTATCAAGCGCGATGGCCAAAAGGAAGCCTATAGCCGCGATAAATTGGTTTCCGGCTTGAAAAAAGCTTTGGAAAAAAGGCCGATTACTGATGATGATTTTAAAAAGTTGGTTCATAATATCGAGCGGGATATCCAGCAATTAAAAAAGAGCGAAGTGGAATCAAGCGAGATCGGCGAGATTGTAATGAAGCATTTGAAAGAGGCTGACGTAGTCGCCTATATCCGCTTTGCCTCGGTTTACGAATCATTTGAGAACGCCAAAGATTTTAAGGAGACTTTAAATAAAATTTTGGAGGATAAAAAGAAAAGTAAGAAGTAAGAAGTCAGAAGTGAGAAATCGGAAAATTTTCTTACTTCTAACTTCTTCCTTCTAACTTGCTGCTATGCCTAATATTATTTCGCAAATCCGCAAACGCTCGGGTGAAATCGTTGATTTTAACCGGGAAAAGATTACCAAAGCCATTAGTAAGGCGCAAGAATCAGTGGGTATTATTGATTCTGATCTGGCAGAAAAATTGACCAACCAAGTTGTGGACAAACTCTCAAGAAAATTCCATGCGCGCAGCATCCCGGCGGTTGAAGAAATTCAGGACATCGTCGAAGAAACCTTGATTGAAAGCAAGCAGATCCCGCTGGCTAAAGCGTTCATTCTTTATCGCGATCAGCATCGCCAATTGCGCGATTTGAACGCCAAGACCAACGATGAAAAATTGATGGAAGACTATTTGGGGCAGGCCGATTGGCGCTTGAAGGAAAACGGCAATATGAGTTTTTCTGTCCAAGGTTTGAACAATTATCTGGCGTCTTCCATTTCCGCCAAATATTGGCTGAATAAATTATATCCGACCGAAATCAGGAATGCTCATGTCAATGCTGATTTTCATATTCATGATTTGGGAATTCTCGCGCCATATTGCTGCGGCTGGAATCTGAAAGATTTATTAACGAGAGGCTTTACCGGCGTGGAGGAGAAAACGCAATCCGGGCCGGCCAAGCATTTCCGCAGCGCGCTCGGCCAGCTGGTTAACTTCCTCTATACGATGCAAGGAGAGGATGCCGGCGCCAACGCCATCTCCAATGTTGATACTTTATTGGCGCCTTTTATCCGCTATGATGGCTTGAGCCGGAAAGAAGTTAAGCAGGCGATGCAAGAATTTGTTTTTAATATGAATGTCCCGACCCGCGTCGGCTTCCAGACTCCCTTTACCAACATTACTCTGGATGTCAAGCCGACCGGAACTTTGGCTAAAGAATGCGTGGTTATCGGCGGCAAGATCATGCCGGAAAAATACCAGGATTTTCAGGAAGAAATTGATCTGTTCAACGATATTTTCGCCGAAGTGATGCTGGAAGGCGATTCCAAACACCGGATGTTCGCTTTTCCGATCCCGACTTACAATATTGATAAAGATTTTGAATGGGACAGACCGTCGCTTGCCAAAGTTTGGCAGATGACCGCCAAATACGGCATTCCTTATTTTTCCAATTTCGTTAACTCTGATATGAAAATTGATGACGCGCGGAGCATGTGTTGCCGCTTGCGCTTGGATAATCGCGAATTGCGCAAACGCGGCGGCGGCTTATTTGGCGCCAATCCTTTGACCGGATCAATCGGCGTGGTGACGATAAATTTGGCCAGAATCGGTTTTTTGTCGCGCGATAAAGAAGATTATAAGAAAAGGCTGGAGCGCGTGATGGATTTAGCCAGAGAAAGCCTGGAGATCAAAAGAAAAATAATCGAGAAATTCACTGATGACGGATTGTATCCTTATTCCAAGTTTTATTTGTCCGACATCAAAGAACGTTTTGGAAAGTATTGGCAAAATCATTTTTCCACCATCGGTATCAACGGCATGAACGAATCCTTGCTCAACTTCATGAAAAGGGATATCGCCTCCGTCGAAGGCAAAGCATTCACCTTGGAAATTTTGGATTTTATGCGCGAGAGATTGAAAAAATATCAGGCTGAAACCAATAATCTTTATAATTTAGAGGCGACTCCCGGCGAAGGCATAACTTATCGTTTCCCCAAAAAAGACAAGGAAATTTATCCGAATATTATCGTGGCTAACGAGAAGCAGGTCGTGGAAAAAGGCGCCGTTCCTTATTATACCAACTCCACTAATCTGCCGGTTAATTATACCGATGATATTTTTGAAGCTTTGGACCTGCAAGATGAATTGCAGACTAAATATACCGGCGGCACGGTTTTGCACGGCTTCTTGGGCCAAATGATTGACGATCCGGAGATGGCTAAACAGCTGATTAAGAAAATTTTCTATAATTACCACCTGCCTTACATTACTTTGACGCCGACTTTTTCCATCTGCCCTAAACACGGTTATTTGTCGGGTGAGCATAAATATTGCCCCAAATGCGACGAGGAAATGGGTTACCGGGAAATTGCCAGCGACGAGATGATCGTGCGCCAGACCGGGATTGATCTGCCGCTGGAAGTTGCGACGGCTGAAGAAGTTCGCGTCGGCAAAGAGCGGGATATTATCAAGGCAATTGCCTAAGGCAATTACAAATGACAAATTATAAATTACAAATTAAATTTGTTATTAATTTAATTAAAATAAAAATAATAAAAAATTAAAAAAATACGACTTAAATTATAAATTTTCAATGTTTGCCGGGTAATTTGTAATTTTTAATTTGTAATTTTTAATTTTTAACAGGGAGCTATGAGTCCCACAAAAATCGAAAGGCAAGAATGTGTTGTTTACAGCCGCGTCGTCGGTTATTTGGCGCCGGTCAAGAACTGGAACAAGGGCAAGAAGTCCGAGTTCGCCGACCGGAAAACTTTTTCCGTCGATAAAAAAGATTTTAATTAATTTTATAGTCGGTTAGCCGGTCCTAACCGGTGACACTTGCTATGAAGATCGGCGGTTTGGAAAAATTAAGTTTGATCGATTACCCGGGCGAAGTTTCAGCAGTAATTTTTACGATCGGTTGCACCTTCCGCTGCCCGTTTTGCTATAATCCCATGCTTGTCCTGTCCCAACAAGGGGATAGGAGTGGAAATACTTTGCCGCAAGGCAAAGAAACAGATCAAGATCATACTCCGTTAAACGAGGATGATCTTTTTCTTTTTTTAGAGAGCCGCCGGAAAAAGCTCGATGCGGCGGTGATTACCGGCGGCGAGCCGACCTTGCAGCCGGACTTGCCGGAATTTATCCGCCGCATCGGGGCCTTGGGCTATAAAATAAAATTAGATACCAATGGCACTGATCCGGCCATGCTCGAAAAACTATTAACGGATAAGTTGATAGATTATTTAGCCATGGATTTAAAAGCCGCGCCTGAAGATTATCCGCGCGCAACTGGTACTAAATTCGATTTTGAAAAGATTAATCAAAGTGTTAAACTGATTATGGAAAGCGGCTTGCCTTATGAATTCAGAACAACTTGCGTGCCGGGGTTTATTGATGCAGGCGGGATTGAAAAAATAGGGGAGTTGATTAAAGGCGCGGATAAGTGGTATTTGCAGAATTTCAAATCCGACACGGATTTGATCGACAATTCCCTGAAAGGCAAGCCCGGATTTACTTCGTCGGAGATGGAAAAGTTTGCCGAGATCGGGCGGAAAATTGTTAAGAGATGTGAAGTGAGGGGGACTAGTTAATTAGTTAATTGGTTAATTAGTTTACTAATTTTTATGTTTATAAAACAATAAACTTGTAAACTAATTAACTAATTAACCAATCAACCAAAATGGATGAAGATTTAAAGCAAAGTTTGGAAAAATTAACCAAGTTGTCCGAGGAAAATCATCAGATGCTTAAAAGCATCAAGCGGCATTTTATCTGGCAGAAGATTGTTTCCGTTTTTTATTTCATTATAATCGTCGGGCCGATAATTTGGGCGATCTTTTATCTCCCGCCGCTGATTAAGCCGCTCATCAGCCAGTATCAGGATCTCTTGGGCGTAAATCCGACCGGACAGATCAATCTGCAGGATATTCAGAAGAGTATCACTCCGGAGATGTTAAATAAGCTAAAGATGGGCCAATAATTACGATAATTTGGTCTCGTCCGAATCTCCCGCTAGAGGAGTCTGACGATTTTGCGCCGCATCGGCAGAATCCGCTCCCGCCAGCCGGCGGAGCGAGATTCTGCCGGAACAAATTGAGGGTTTCGCCCTCTTTTTTTTATTCAAAAGCAATGGTATAATCTCAACTAACAAGGAGGCATTTTGAGGGTCTTGAGGTGAATGCGCTTTCGTGGCGAAATTTTCAAAATTCGTAGCGAAAAATCAAAAAAGCGACAACGTTTATAGGTATATAAGCGGCGGAGTTTTTTTGATTTTGCAGCAGAATTTTAAAAATTGCAGCGGAAATGGCATTCGGCTCAAGACCCGGGATGCTTATTTTTTATATTTAACACACCCCATCCCGCCCCGGTGGCGGTCCACCCCTCTCAAGAGGGGAACAAAAAATATGGAAAAAGAATATGCTAAAGTTTTGGTTGCAGCTGATGTGATTGTTGAAAAAGATCGCCGATATTTATTAGTCCAAGAAAAGAAGAAATCAGCTTATGGTCTGTGGAATTTTCCCGCAGGCAAGGTTGAAGTCGGGGAAACAATTGCGGAAGCGGCAGTGCGCGAAGTCAAGGAAGAAACCGGATACTCGGTAAAATTAATCGGGGAAGTTATGATTATTCACGAAGACCTTGAGCATTGCGTGGAACATATTTTTGCCGGTGAAATAACCGATGGGGATTTGAAATTTCCTGAAGATGAAATTATGGATGCCCAGTGGTTTTCTTTGGAAGAAATTGAATCAATGAAAAACGCTTTACGGTTTGCTTGGATTTTGGAAGCAGTCATGAAATACGAAGAAACCTTTAAAAATTTTGTCTAACCATTAAGATGGTTTATTGATTTATATCCGCGAGCATTGGAAAATTTCCGTAATCACGCAGCGTAGAAGCCGTGCAAAATTGCGTTGTCCGAAGCCCAGCTCCAGTTTTCGTGAAAGAATATGATAAATTATTATCTTAAAATAGCTGTGATATTAAAAAATATTAAATTAAAATAATAAAACTGGGGCTGGGCAAGTATAGCAATTTTGCTAGGCTTCATAGCGGAGTGATAGGAAATTTGTCCAGCGAGCATTTTTTTGCGCCACTTTTTTTAAAAAAAGTGGCAAAGATTTTGATAATAATGTCAGTAATATACCCACCCCGCCTCGCCGGGCTCGGCACCCCTCCCAAGAGGGGAATGATTCCGCCCGACCCAAAAATTTATAATTTATCATTTATAATTTATAATTGACGTGTCCTTCGTCCATCTCCACAATCACACCCATTATTCCTTGCTCGACGGTCTGACCAAGATCGACGAGATGGTTAAGTATGCCAAAGAGCAGGGTTCGCCGGCGGTGGCCATCACTGATCATGGCACGATGTACGGCGTGATCGAATTTTACGAAAAATGCAAGAAAGAAGGGATCAAGCCGATCATCGGCGTGGAAACTTATCTGGCTCCCCGCGGCCGGATGCTCAAAGAAACCGTGGAGGACCGGGCCAATCATCACCTTTTGTTGTTGGCCAAAGATAATCAAGGCTATAAAAATTTGATCAAACTGGTTTCGGCCGCGCATCTGGAAGGCTTTTATTATAAGCCGCGGGTCGACTGGGATTTGTTGCAGCAGTATCACGCAGGTTTGATCGCCTGCACCGCCTGCATGGGCGGAGAGATTCCGCATTTGATCGAAGCGCGCCAGATGGAAAAAGCCAAGAAAAGAATTTTGGAATACAACGAACTTTTCGGCCAGGGAAATTTTTATCTGGAATTGCAGGATCACCCCAATCTGGAAGGCCAGGATTTTTTGAATAAAACCTTGATCGCTTTCGGCAAGGAGTTGAATATTCCGCTGGTCGCCACCAACGATATCCATTATTTCCGCAAAGACGACGCGGAAGCGCAGGACATTCTGCTTTGCCTGCAGAACAAGAAAAAAGTCGAGGACGAAGACCGGATGAATATGATGGGCACGGATTTTTCCATGCGCTCGAACGAGGAAATGATCGGGGCTTTCAGGGATGTGCCCGAAGCCGCGGCCAATACTTTAAAGATCGCCGAGTTATGCAACGTGGAGATCGAATTGGGAAAAGTGCAGCTGCCTTTTTTTCCCGTACCGGCCGGGTTTGATGAGATCAGTTATTTGGAGCATTTGGCTCATGAAGGATTGAAGAAACGCTATGGCAAGCCTTACGCCGAGATCGATAAAATAAAAAAAGACCGGCTGGATTACGAAATTTCCGTCATTAAGAAAATGGGCTGGCCGTCATATTTTTTGATCGTCGCAGATTTCATCAATTGGGCCAAGGATACGGGGATCATCGTCGGGCCGGGCCGAGGTTCGGCGGCCGGTTCGCTGGTTTGCTATCTGACGGGCATCACCAATATCGATCCTTTAGAGTACGATCTGCTTTTTGAAAGATTTTTAAATCCCGAGCGCATCTCCATGCCGGATATCGATACTGATTTCGCCGATACCGGCCGCGACGCGGTGATCCGCTACGTGGAAGGGAAATACGGCAAGGATCATGTTTCGCAGATCATCACTTTCGGGACGATCGCCGCCCGGGCTTCAATGCGCGATGTCGGCCGCGTGCTGGATATTCCTTATGATTTTTGCGACAAGCTGGCCAAGGCCATCCCGATGTTCACTGACCTGTCCGAAGCCCTGGAAAATATCAAAGAGTTCAGAGATCTGTATGACAAGGAACCGGATGCCAAAAAAATTATCGATTATGCCTTGCGTTTGGAAGGGGTTGCCCGCCATGCTTCCACGCACGCCTGCGGAGTTTTGATCACCAAAGAGCCGCTGACCGAATACGTGCCGATCCAATATGCCTCATCTTCGGATCTGACCGTGGTTTCGCAGTATTCTTTGCATCCGATCGAAGATCTGGGTTTGTTGAAAATGGATTTTTTGGGCTTGAAAAATTTGACCATCATCGAATCGGCGCTAAAGATCATTAAGCGCACCAAAGGAGCGGAGTTGAAGATGGATGAATTTCCTTTGAACGATAAAAAAACTTATCAGTTATTTCAGGACGGCGAAACTACCGGTGTCTTTCAATTTGAATGTTTATCCGGAGACACAATTGTTTCCAATACCACTATTAAAAAATTATATGAAAAAAGAAACAAAACAAAGCTTAATTCGGTTTATTTAGATCAGGGTAAAGTTCATAAAAATGAAATTGTCGGTATCGCTAAAAGCGGTGAAAAAGAAACTTTTTATCTTGTTGCGGAAAATAATTGGCAGATAAAGGCGACGAAAGACCATGGTTTCTTAACAGACGGCGGGTGGAAAAAATTAGGTGAAATAAAAAAGGGCGACAATATTTTAATTAAAGCGGACGCCAAACATTTGGTTTATAATCTTTGCCGAACTTGCGGCAAGCAAATAAGCGGACAAAAGAACGGGAAAAGCGAGTATTGTTATGCTTGTTCGGCGGCGTTATATAAAAATCCCGGCAAAAAAAAATCAAGGCGGAAAATTAAAGCGGCTAGAGTGGCCTTCTTTAGGCGCGGAGGCGTAACCTGGAATATCGGCTTGCGCAAGAATATCGACCAAAGGCTGGAAATGAGCGGGAAAAAAATATCCCAAGCATTAATCGGGCGCTCACTGGTAGATCGTTGCGGACGCGCCAAAGCCGATTTGATAAAAAAGAAGCTGTCGCGAAGATTCAGCGGCGCCGGAAATCCGATGTTCGGAAAAAAATCACCGCATCGCCGCGGCGGATTCAGAGAAGATCTGGGCCATTATGTGCGTTCATCATGGGAGGCGGATTTTGCCAGAATTTTAAAGCTGAATAAAATAACTTACGAATACGAACCGAAAACTTTTTCTTTGCGCAAACCAGACGGAAGGACGGTTAATTATACGCCGGATTTTTATGTAAAAGATCAAAATACTTTTTATGAAATAAAGGGGTGGATGCATGATCTGGACAAGGAAAAAATTGAATTGTTTCAGAACCAATATCGGCAGTATAAATTCACGCTGATTAATACGACTAAATTCGCCGAGCTGGCTTTGCAATATAAAAAATTAATCAACTGGGAGTGTCCCCGAATTCCGGTCGAAAGGCAATTTAAATTCATAAAAGTTAAAGATATTATCCCGGCCGGAAAAGAAATGACTTACGATATCGCTATGCGTCCGCCGGGAAATAATTTTGTCGCTAACGGCTTTTTGGCGCATAATAGCAGCGGTATGAAACGGTATTTGAAAGAATTAAAACCGACCGTCTTCGAAGATATCATCGCCATGTCGGCGCTCTATCGCCCCGGTCCGATGGAATGGATCCCTGATTATATCGCCGGCAAGCACGGCCAGAAAAGAGTGCAATATTTGCATCCGGTGTTAAAGCCGATCTTGGATAAAACTTATGGCGTGGCGGTTTATCAGGAACAGGTGATGCAGATCGCCCGCGACCTGGCCGGGTTCACTTTAGGCGAGGCGGATGTTTTGCGCAAAGCGGTGGGCAAAAAAATCTCCGAGCTTTTGGTCAAACAAAAGGAAAAATTCGTCGAGGGCTGCATGAAAAAAGGCGTGGCCAAGGAATTGGGCGAACAAATTTTTTCTTTTATCGAACCTTTCGCCGGCTACGGCTTTAACCGGTCGCACGCCGCTTGTTACGCGATGATCGGTTATCAAACCGCTTATTTAAAAGCCCATTATCCGGCGGAATTCATGGCCGCGCTGTTAAGCTCGGACCAGCAGGATATCGACCGCATCGCCATTGAGATCGAAGAGTGCCGCAATATGGGAATCAAAGTGCTTTCACCGGACATCAATGAATCTTTCGCGTCGTTTACCGTGGTCAAGGATGAAAATACCGGCGAAGAATTCATCCGCTTCGGCTTGAACGCGATCAAAAATGTCGGCGAACATATTGTCGAAGTGATCATTAACGAGAGAAAGGCCAATGGCAAGTATCAGGATATTTTTGACTTGCTGGAAAGGATCGTGGACAAAGATCTGAATAAAAAATCTTTGGAATCATTGACTAAATGCGGCGCGCTTGACCAATTCGGCGATCGCGGCATGTTTTTGGCCAATATGGAATCTCTGCTGGAATATAATAAAGAAGTCAGCCGCAATCGGGATTCCAAACAGAGCAGTTTGTTCGGCAATTCCGCGACCAATATGCCTTCCCGGATCAAACTCGACAAAGCGACGACGGTGGGTCAGCAGGAAAAATTAGCCTGGGAAAAAGAATTGCTGGGACTTTATTTGAGCGCTCATCCCTTTAATGATTTTAAAAAACATTTAGGAGATTTTGTATTTCCGATCAATAGTTTAGCCTCGCATCTTTACGAAGACGCGGTCCGTACCGCCGGCGTGATCACCGTCGTTAAAAAAATTATCACCCGGAGCAATAAGCCCATGCTCTTCGTCAAGATCGAAGATGCGGTTGCTTCCACCGAGCTCTTGATCTTTCCTAATCTCTATGAAACGACCGCCGAGCTCTGGCAAGAAGGCAGGGTCGTTTTGGCGCAGGGAAAAATTTCCGACAAAGACCAGGAGATAAAATTATTAGTGGACAAGGCGGCAGTCTTGACTCTGGATAAACTGGACGAATCGATCAATAATTTTAAAAATATCGAAGTCGCGGCCAGAAAACAGTTTAATGGCTACGGCAATAATGGCAATAATAACGGATTTTATCGTCCCCAGACCCGAGCCGCCAAACCGGCGGCTCCGGCAACGCCCCCGCCGCTTAAATTGATTTTCAAGCGCGATTTAAACGCGGACGAATCAGCCCGCTTAAAAGAGATTTTAACCAAAGCGTCAGGACAAAGCTTAGTTTACTTCAAAATAATCCGGAACAACGAACCGGTCATTTTTCAGGCCGGTTTTCGGGTGAGAAATGACGCTGATCTGACCGGCTTCATCAAAAAAGAATTTTCCGACTCGATCGAGGTTGTAGACGCCAAATAGCAAATATAGTATAATAAAGTTATAAACAAAAGCTCCAACTTTTCATTTTTTACTTTTTACTTTTAACTTATCATATGTCTTCTGAAAAAAACGATTCAATAACTTCGACCAAGATCAAGACCGTGGCGGTGAAACGGCGCATTGCCGAACCCAAAACCGAATTGGCAGAGCTAAAAGAGGACGAAAAATTGCCGAAGAAAAGCAAGTTGTCCGTGCGGGTGGTCGGGCGAGAGCTTAAAGTAAAAGAGAGCGACCTGGCGGCTGAAGTTAAAGAGGAAAAAAAGATCGCCACCGAAACAACGCGGCTTGAGCCGGGAAAAAAATCCGCCTCCGCCAAGGCTTCCCCTTCCGCTAAAGCTGCGGGGGACAAGACGGCGGAGAGGGGAGAAAAGAAAGCCAAGAAGCATGAGAAAGATTATTTTCATCGCGTCAGTCATCGCCTGGAAGAATCTAAGGCTGAATCAGCTCATCATCATGGCAAGGAAAAGAAAAAGGCCAAGCGCGAAACAGTGTCGCGCCCGGTCGGCGTTTATCGCAAAATATCGGTATTTTTTATAATTTTGACCTTAGCTTTGCTGGCCGCCGCTTTTTATTTTTTCCTGGTCAGCTTGACGGTCGAGGTGACGCCCAAAACCGAAAGGATCAGCGACCGGCTGAATATCATAGTTACCAATAGCGCGCCAAATCAGGCGGCGGCCAATCTTGCCAACGCGGCCAATGTCGCGGGAGCGGTTGAACAAATTCCGGTCAAAGAACAAAAGACTTATGGGGCCACGGGCGCCAATATTTTGGGGCAGGAAATCATCGGCAAAGTCAGCCTGATCAATAATTACAGCCAGGACAAGACTTTAGTGGCGACGACGAGATTATTGACTTCGGATGGAAAATTATTCCGCATTAAAGACAAGGTTTTTATTCCGGCCGGCGGCTCGGCCGAAGTGGAGATCTATACCGACGAACCAAGTTTGGAGATGGCTATCGGTCCGACCACCTTCACTATTCCCGGGCTTTGGGCGGGCTTGCAGGACAAGATCTATGCCAAGTCGAAGACTGCTTTTGTTTATCGATCCAATGTGCAAAAATTCGTCCAAAATTTAGACATTGAAAAAGCGATGCAAGATATCAAGGAATCCCTGGTCAACAAAGTCAACGCGCAATTTACCAATAATTACAAAGGTTATGATAAAGTCATCGTCCAGGTGGATAAAAATTCTTTAGTGGCCTCGAGTTCGGTGAAGGCGGGCGAGAAAGTCGATTCTTTCAATCTGGCGCTTTCCGCCAATGTCGACATCGCGGCCTTTCAGACCGCGGATGTTAAGAAGCTGGCCGAAGCCAGGCTCGTTTCCGTAATGCCGGCCGGGGAAAAATTCGTCGGCCTGAATCAAAACGAAATACAGTATAATGTGACCAGCGCCGATTATAAAAATGGCGCGGTGAACCTGGAAGTTCCGATCGCGGGGACTATGGCTCTTTCCGATATTGATAACGCGGTGGATAAGACCAAGCTGGTCGGATTGACCGCGGCGCAGATCAATCAATATTTGCTTGGCCTGGACAAATTTTCCGACATCAAATTGACTTTTATGCCGTCGTTCATTCGTAAAGCGCCGAGCCTGGTGGACAGGATAAAGATCATAATCAAGTAATAAGTAAAAAGTAATAAGTAAGAAGCAATAAATTAGAAGCAAAAAGCAGAAAAGTCCCCTCCTCGGGAGGGGTGCCGAGCATGAGCGAGGCGGGGAGGGTTTATTCCCGACATTATTATTCTGTCATTCCCGTCCCCGTTGTCACGAGGATAAACTCCGGCGGGAATCCAGAGTACGAGCACAGTCAACATCTTTGCCACTTTTTTAAAAAAAAGTGGCGCATACAAACCACCCCCAAACCCCTCCTTGGAAAGGAGGGGAGACGCGCTGGACAAATTTTGGGACGCTTCGCTATGAAGCCGTGCCCCGCCGCAGGCGGGGCGCGGTTTCCCTGTCCGCCTTGGGAGGATACTCTGCGTGCTTTAACGGAAATTTTCAATGCTCGCTATAAGGAAGTTTATTTATTTGTTTAAATATAAAAAACGGCGAAAATAAAAACTGGTTTTAAAACCAGTTTTTATATTTGGTGGGCATGGTGGGAATCGAACCCACATGAGATCGCTCTCACACGATTTTGAGTCGTGCGCGTCTGCCAGTTCCGCCACACGCCCGGATTAGTATCTGGTATTAAGTATTTGGTATTTAGTATATTCTAAAATTTTAACATTTTCTATAAAAAAATTGCTTTTCTTTTAGCAACAAATATTATTATATGACATCCAAAATAAATTGTCAAAGGCAGGAAAATAGTTTATAATAAATGCAATACTAATGCCATACGAATACATACTAATATAACGAATAAGTGTTCAGGAAGCATTCGTGAGATTAGTATGCATTCGTAGATTAGTATTGCATTTATGGGTAAGATCATCGCCATCGTCAACCAAAAAGGAGGTGTCGGCAAAACCACTACCGCGGTTAATCTGGGGGCGTATTTGGCGCAAGCAGGCAAGCACGTTTTGTTGGTCGATGTCGATCCGCAGGGCAACGCGACTTCCGGTTTGGGCATTGACGCGAAGGAATTGGAACATGGCCTTTATGAAGCTTTGACCGAGCAAAAAACCATTTTTGAGATCATCAAGAAAACCAAGCAGGAAAAATATCATCTGGCTCCGTCAACGCCGGCTTTGGCGGGCGCGGGAGTTGAATTGGTCAATTTGGAGGATCGCGAATTCCGCCTCCTGCGGCTCTTGGAAGCGATAAAAAACGAATATGATTATATAATCGTTGATGCTCCGCCTTCGCTGGGACTTTTAACCATTAATAGTTTAGTTGCCGCCGATGAAGTTTTGATCCCGGTGCAGAGCGAATATTATGCCCTGGAAGGCCTGGGTCAATTATTGGAAACGATCTCTCTGGTGCAAAATAATTTAAAGCCGAGTCTGGGAATAATGGGCGCGGTCATCACCATGTTCGATGCCCGCAATAAATTATCATCTTCGGTGATGGGCGAATTGTATCAGTATTTTCCCAATCGCGTTTTTCGTTCGGTGATTCCCCGCAGCGTCCGCCTGGCCGAAGCGCCGAGTTTCGGCCGCTCGATTCTGCATTACGATCATAATTCCAAAGGCGGCCGCGCTTACGAGCGCTTAGCCCGGGAAATAATTGATTTAGAGCAAAGGGTGTAAGTGCTAAATTTTTTACTTTTAACTTTTAACTTTTTACTTACTATATGGCTTACGGCTTAGGCAGGGGATTGTCTTCTTTAATTCCACCAAAAAAAGAAAGGTCAAGCGCGGTGATCAAGCAGGACGAATATTACGCGCCCATGGCTGGCGTTGCGCCGGGAGACGGCGTGCTGCAGGTAGCGCCTGACGAGATCGAGGCTAACCCAATGCAACCCCGCAAAAGTTTTTCTGAAGTTGACATCAATGAATTGGCCGAGTCGATCAAAACCTATGGCATCATTCAGCCGCTGATTGTCACCCGCAAGGGCGGCCGTTATGAATTGATCGCCGGCGAACGCCGCTTAAGAGCGGCTAAAGTTGCCGGTTTGGATAAAGTTCCGGTGATCGTCCGCGATTATGACCAGCAGAAAAAATTGGAGGTGGCTTTGGTGGAGAATCTGCAAAGAGAAGATCTGAATCCGATCGATCGCGCCGGCGCCTATCGGCAATTGATGGATGATTTTAATTTGAGTTTGGAAGATGCGGCCAAAAAAGTCGGCAAGTCGCGGCCGCAAGTTTCCAATACCTTAAGGCTTTTATCGCTGCCGGAAGAGATCCGCGCCGCGCTTTCCGGCGGGAAATTAAGCGAGGCTCACGCGATCTATCTTTTAGGGCTTGATTCGGAAGTCAAGCAATTGCAGGTGTTTCGGAAGATTTTACGGAATGATTGGACTGTCAGAGAAACCAGCCGGCAGGTGCGCAAGATCGGCGGCACCAAGGAATCGCGCATCAAGGATGATCCGGCCGATCGCTCTCGCGAAGCCGCTTTCCGCTCCTTCTTTGGCGCCAAAACCGAGATCAAGCGCGCTAACCGCGGCGGCAAGGTCATTATTGATTTTTACAGCGACGATGAATTGGCGGAAATGACACGGAAAGTGAAAAGTTGAAAGTAAAAAGTTATAAAGTTGAATGTTTTAAAGTTGAAAGTAGGGTAATATAGTTTAGCAAAGATCCGCGCTTAGGCGGACTTTGTTTTATGGGGCGATTGACGCGGCGGCTAAGATAACTTAAAATAAAATTCCCCGCTCTGGTTTTTGCCAAAGCGGGGTGAGAGTTTCGCTCCTGATGACGCGATGTGCGCGCCTGTTTGTTTAGTGGAAGAGCTTTTGGCTCAAAAGGTTGCCAGAACTAATCAAATGGCAGAGCCTTAAACAAGGCGGAGATCCTTCGCCGGAGCTTTTTCCCCGGCGTCCATACTCTCAAGCATTTAAAATAATAGGGTAAATTTATTTTTTTGTCAAAACTAAATTTAAATAAAAACCCCGTCTAGCTTGAGACGGGGGCGGGAAAGCCTTAATATTGCCGCTTTGGACATATCTCCTGCCGGGAGGACGGAAGGAATGGCCCCTGGCAACCGTGATGTTTGGATGCCCCCTTTCCCTGTATGGATATATATTATATTTTGATTAAGACATTGTCAATTTAATAAAATAAATCATGAAAAAGTCTTACCATATTATCACGATCGGCTGCCAGATGAATATTTCCGATAGCGAGCGGATCGCCGCTTATTTGGAATTCTATGGCTTTAAACCCGAATCAGACCGCGCTAAAGCTGGTTTGGTAGTTTTGAATACCTGCGGCATCAGGCAGAAAGCCGAAGACCGCAATTACGGCCTGATTCCCGCGATCAAGAAAAAAAATCCGCGCGCCAGAATAATCCTGACCGGCTGTCTCTCGGAAAGAAAAGACGTGAGGCGAAGACTGGAAGAAGTCGTGGATATCTGGCTGCCAATAAAAAATTTACCCCGACTTTATCGCGAACTTGACTTAAAAAAAGTCCCCTCTTGCTTGCCCCGCAAAGCGAAGCGATGCGCGGGAGAGGGGTGCCGAGCTTCCCCTCTTGGGAGGGGTGGACGCGCCTCGCGGACGGGGTGGGTTGGCGAGGCGGGGTGTGTGACGCCGGGTTCAAGTGACTATTTGAATATAACACCTAAAATAAGTTCCGATTTTTCCGCCTACGTGCCGATCGGCAACGGCTGCGATAATTTCTGCTCCTATTGCGTCGTGCCGTATGCCCGCGGGCGCGAGGTCTATCGTCCGGCCGGCGTGATTATCGCGGAAGTGAAGAAATTTATTGATCGGGGATATAAGGAGATTGTTTTGATCGCGCAAAACGTGAATAGTTATGAAACCATGATCACCAAAAGTGATTTGAAATATTTTCCTAAGAAAAAGATTGGCCAGGAAATATTTTTCCCCGAGATACTTGATGCCGCCGCTAAATTGCCCGGAGATTTTTGGCTGAGATTTTTCACTTCCCATCCGAAAAATATGAGCGATGAGCTGGTCGCGGTGATGAAAAAAAATTTCAAGATCTGCCGGCAGATCCATCTTCCGGCGCAATCTGGCGACGACCAGATTTTGGCGGCAATGAACCGTAAATATACCGTTAAGCATTATTTGAGTTTGATTAAAAAATTAAGAACCGCCATGCCGGAAATTGGAATTTCCACGGATATTATTGTTGGTTTTCCCGGCGAAACCAAAAATCAATTCGCCAATTCGGAAAAATTAATGCGAGCGGCGAAATATGATATGGTTTATCTGGCTCGTTTCAGTTCGCGGCCTGGCACGGCAGCGGCCAAATTGAAAGATAATATTTCGGCCAAAGAAAAACAGCGGCGCGAAGAAATATTAAATGAAATTTTGAAAAAAACTGCTTGGAAAAATAATCAGCGGTATCTGAATAAAGCGGTCAAGGTTTTAGCTGAAGAAAAAAATAAGAGAGGGGAATGGCTGGGCAAAAATGAACAATTCATTACGGTAAAAATTTTGGGCTCGGCTAAAGTTGATTTAAAAGGCGAATTTGCTAAAGTTAAAATTACCGAAGCCAAAGATTTTGGGCTCACTGGCAGCTTAGTAAAATATTAAGAAAATGAATAAAAATAATAAAAAAATTATTGTAATATTAGGCACAACAGCGTCGGGCAAAACTTTGCTCGGGGTGGCTTTGGCGCGAGAATTCAACGGCGAAATAATTTCCGCCGACAGCCGCCAAGTCTATCGCGGCCTCGACATAGGTTCAGGCAAAGATTTGTCCGAATATGGCGAGAAAAATTCCCCTCTTGCTTGCCCCGCAAAGCGAAGCGATGCGCGGGAGAGGGGTGGACGGCCCCTGGCCGGACGGGGTGTGTTAAACTTGAACGAAACGTCTATCTCGTTTGTGCTGCATCATCTTATTGATATTGCCGATCCAAAGGAAATTTTCAGCGTAGCCGAATATCAGAAACAAGCTTTCGCCGCCATTGAAGATATTCTACAGCGCGGCAAACTGCCGATCATCGTCGGCGGTTCCGGCCAATATTTGGAGGCAGTAGTAGAAAATTATCAATTAACCGACATCAAGCCGGATATGGCGGCTAGAGCTGAAAACGAAAACAAAACCACCGAAGAATTATTCGAAGAATTAAAAAAGAAGAACCCTGCTTTTGCCGCAAAATTAAATAATAGCGACCGGAATAATAAGAGAAGATTGATTCGATATTTGGAAGTCGCAAATAATTCCCCTCTCGAGAGGGGTGGACGGCCCCTGGCCGGACGGGGTGTGTCAAACGGCCGCCAGTACGAATTTTTATTGATCGGTCTCACTTGGTCTAAGGAAGCTCTGGCCGAGCGGATCCACCGCCGCCTGATCGACCGTCTGGAAAAAGAGGGGATGATCCAGGAGGTGAGCGATCTGCATGACAAAACCGGCCTAACTTGGGAACGTCTCGAATCTTTCGGTTTGGAATATAAATTTATCGCTCAATATCTGCAGGAAAAAATAGATTACGATCAAATGGCCGAACTGCTCGACCGCGCCATCAATCAATTCGCCAAAAAACAAATGACTTGGTTCAAACGCTGGGAAAAGAAGAGAAAAATTAGTTGGTTAAATGATAAAATCAAAGCGGAAAAAATGGTCGAAGATTTTTTGGAGAAATAAATGGTATTCAACCGCAGGGCAGGCACTCGCCCCCATCTTTTCTAAAAGGTATCCTCGCTGCAAGCGGACGAGGTATTTATCATCGCTCGCTCGGAAATAATCCCCGCGAGGCGCGGGATTATTTCACTCGCTTCGCTTGATAATAAAAAGGCGGGCGCATTGACGCACCCGCTTTGATTTTAAAGAAGTCCGGTGGTTTCTTCTTTGCCCAGCATCAGATTCAGACATTGGACAGCGTTGCCGGATGAGCCCTTGCCGAGATTATCCAGCAGAGCCACGATATTTATGACTCCGGGTTTGCCGTAAACGTGGATTTCCACGCGGTTGGTATTGACGAGCGCTTGGGCCGAAAGTCCGTCGCCGATTTTTTCGGTTTCTTCCTGACCGGCGACTCTGACGAATTTTTCTCCCCGATAAGTTTTTTCTAATTCCGAGCGGATCATTTCGGGGGTAAAGAAGCCGCGATCATCGCTAACCAGCGAAACGCCAACTTTCATTCCTTGATACAACTTCTTTTCGACAAAAGAGAGGAATGTCGGTTCCCGTTCCAGAAATGAATATTTTTGCATTTCCGGCAGATGCTTGTGGCCGGCATTCAGGCTAATTTCACGGCAGCATACTTCAGTGGCCGAATTTGGCGGCAGAGATTTATACTTTTTGATCATTTTTTTGCCACCACCGCTAAAACCGCTGATCGACCAGCAAAAGACTGGGAGCTTAGGATCGATCAGGCCGGAAAGCGATAAGGGATTAAGTATCAATAGCACTGCCGCGCTGTGACAGCCGGCGCCACTAACGCAATTGGCAGTCTTGATCAACTCGCGGTATTTCTCATAGCTGCGGTTTTTTTGGCGCAATTCCGGCAGGCCATAGACCCAATCCAGGCGATGGGCGTTGCTGCAGTCGATGATCTTAGTCCGCCGCCTATCGATAAATCCAGCCGCTTCCCGGGCCGCGGCATCAGGCAAGCAGAGAATTGCCAGATTAATCTTGGTGTCATGATAGAATTTTTTCTTGGCTTCCGAATCCTTTCTTTTTTTCGGATTAATCTTGATAATTTCGAGATCAGACCGATGCCTTAGCCGTTTCTGGATTTTTAATCCGGTCGTGCCTTCGTCGCCATCAATAAATATTTGGGGTTTCATGAATGTCCCTTCTGATTGTTAAATGTGCGATCAGAGAAATATAACAATCATTGAGGCCATTGTCAATAAAAAAGCGGACTTTAAGGGTCCGCTTTACTCTTTTTAAATCAGAACTTCGCGATGCGGGAAGCTGATGCCGCAATAGCAGCAGCGTAGTGCATTCGCTTCGTTGATAAACTCGGTGGCGCATCCGCCGTCGGAATTATTGGTGATGCAGGCTGGATTGCCGCATTTGCCGAACCCGACCGCGATTGGTGAGGCCTTGACTTTGTACTGGATGTACTTTCCGCTCCGCACGTCGTTAAAGGTTATCGTAGGACAAAGCGCTGACATGGCCAGCATGAGTTTTTCGGGAATATGCTGGTCGTGAAGAATAAGGATGTCTTTTTCTCCCATTCTGGTTGGCCGGCATTTCTCGAACAGTCCCGTCGTTCCGACATCGCCGATAACTCCGTTTTTGATCAAGAAATTTCGGAAGACGATGCCCAGACCGGCTTGAATACGATCGACTATCACGCCTTCGTCAGTAATCAAACTGTAAAGTGTTTCTTTTTTCCCTTTTTCCCTCCTGTCTTTAAGATAATCCGCTACCGACATTTGTGGTTTGCCTACCTCGATCGAATTTTTATGAATATGATCAAAGTTGGCGAGGTTACGGTTTTTTCGGGTTTCGTGGAGAAGAAAAGTTCTGTTGAAGACGCCCATCCTGACTTCCAAACTAAGGGCCAGGCGCGGATCGGTTTCCAGATCGTCCGAGAATTCCGTGTTAAAAGGCTGCGGATGGCAGAAAATTACGTCTTCCGGAAACATGCCGATGTTTTCGCCGGTGACCCTGAATTTGCCTTGCGCTCTTTGCAGGGCGACAACATCGTTTCCGAACCGCTCGAATTGAACCCGAAATCCGACATTCACCCGGCAAGGTTTCAAAAATTCCAGCTTATCGCCGGCATGGAATCGGTTACCGAACATCCTGACGAAATAATCGGGCAGGGAGGATTGTTCATCAGAAGCCGTATAAAGCTCGCCGCCGAATTTATTGATCAGGATGGCTTCCGAATGAGCGACGCGGCCGTACTTCAGATCGCCGAAAAATCCGTAAGGGAAGCCCGTCAGTCTGCCGACGCGCTTCAAAACCGTGGCCGCGAATTGCATGGCCTGAGTCGGATGTTCCTGGCGTCCGTCACCGGCGTTGATCACGCTGATGTCGTAGCCCAATTGCTCGGCGCGACGCGCGATAAAGCGCTGCGCCCCTTCGATATGGGTGCGTAGCACCAGAGTAGTCGTGAAGGTGTCAAACAGATTCTTGGCAAAGCGCCAGAGCGGCTCGCCTTTTTTGAGCGAAGTCATCTCGGCAGTCGGCGGTTGGAAATAATCCCAGCCCAGCCGCAGGCAGGCCTCGTGAAAGGAGGAAATGGTGCGCGTGCTTGGTTCTAAAATCGCCAAAGTTGCTTTCTCCCGCCGTCGGCTTTTGATAATTTTCTTTTTGCCATCATGGAGGGCAACGGTCTGGCGGGCGATCTCCTCCAAGTCTTCGCGGCTGAAATCATTGATTGAAAGGACATGGCGAAAAGGCTTCATTATTGTTCCTCCCGGATAAGGGTGAATTCATTTTTAAAGTACAGGGTTTTCATTTCAATTTACCTAAAAATATCAGTTTGGTCAAGGGCAAAAATATAAAAAAGCGGACCTGTTTTTCGGCCCGCTTTTAGCGATCGCTTGACGATCATTTTTTCCTTATTTCCACGGAAACGGGTATTGATCCTCGATTATCGTCATAACAAGAGCCTCGAAAAAATTGGCATGGGCCCATATTATCATTGGCGCCAAGATAGAGATGCCCGCTATTTTCGGCGATAATTTTTGTCCCCGAGCCGATAAGAAAATATTTTCCCGAACCGATGCGGCCGATCACCGCGCCGATCGGACCGAAATAATTTCTTCCGTTATATTCGCTTACCGGGCACTCGCAAAGATCTCCACTACCGTCCGGCCCGACTGCGCCAAGGCCCATATCCCAGATTCCGGAGGCGGAGAAGATCAGTGTATCGCCAATGTCGACTTTCAGGTTTTTGCATTTTTGAGCCCGATGGCGAGCGCTGACATTGAAAGTCCCGGTTCCATCGTCTGATATGTCGCAAGAAGTGAACAGAAATAAGAGCAAAAGCGAGCAAAGGACCGGGAAAAAGGTTTTTGTTTTCATGAGACACCCCTTTGAAAATTGTTTGAGGATTGCGTTTCGGCTTTGACTATAAAAGAGCTATTCGAATTAATTTAGTACTAATTTTTATTTATGTCAATTAAAGTATTGACTTTGATAAATAAACATGTTAATGTCATAAGTTCTTTTTACAAAGATATTTTCAACATTTTCGAAAGGAATATATTATGGATTGGCCGCCTTTTTCAGTTAGCGCCGCGGGTAAGTCATATGACGAAGCAACCTTTAAAGTTGTTAACGGAATTTTCTCCTGTTTTCACTCCGCGTTTCTTACTTCCCAAGATTCGGAAAATGTGGCAAAAATAACGTGGGACATGCAATTTTTTTATAATTTTTTCATTAACGACAAAGTTGATCCTGTCGATTGGATGCTGGGAACATTGAGATCGGCCAGCGTCGAAGCAAGGAAGGTTGGCAGAACGATAATCGTTGTGCAAGAAGATTGGCTGTCCCGAGTAGGGGGACGCGCCTAAAAAGTTTAATCAAGGCAGGGTTTTTCGCAAGAGAACCCTGTCGTTTTTTTATAGATCATTTAGCTGACCTTGAGCCATTGGTCTTCTTTTTCGGCGATCATCTTTTTGACTTCTTCCAGCTCTTGGACTTTGGCCGGGTCGTAGTTGACTGGATTTTCCAGAAAATATCGCAAGAGCTCCAGCTGTTTAAGATTAAGTCTGTCTAATTTTTTTTCCAAAGCGGCTGCTTCTTTTTGCGCGGCTCTTTTTTGTAAATAGTCATCATTCCTTGCCGCCGGCTTATTTTCTTTGGCCGGTTTTGTTTTATGTTCTTGCTCCAATTCTTTTTCCAGATTATCCACGTAATCTTCATAAGTTTCCAGACAACGGGCAGTTACGCCGTTTTTTATTTCCATCAAGCCGGTGGCAAGCAGATTGCTGAAAGTCCGGTCGTGAGAGGTGAAGATGACCGTGCCGTTGAATTTCATCAGCGCCGAACCTAAAGCTTCGACAGTTTCAAAATCAAGATGGCAAGTCGGCTCGTCCAAAAGGAAAATGTCCGGCTTGGATAAAAGCAGCCCGGCCAGAAGCAAGCGGGATTTTTCTCCGCCGGAAAGGACGCTGATTGATTTTTTTAATTCATCGTCGCGGAACAAAAAATCACCGGCCATTTTCAAGACCGCCTGGGTTTTCAGGTCGGGCGTCGCCATCCGCTGCAAGAATTCGCCGACCTGTTCCTTGCCGATCAAGTTATCGATCGGATCCGGCCCGTGATAGGCGATCTTGGTATTGGCCGACCAGTGGAAAGAACCGCTAAGAGGCGGCAAAAATCCTGCCAGGGTGCGTAATAGAGTGGTCTTTCCTTGCCCGTTCAAGCCTAAAATGGCCAGTTTTTCGCCGGCCGGCAGATCCAGGACGATATTTGATACTACTGGTACGTTATCGTAGCCGATGGCCATATTCTTGATGCGCAAGGCCAGATTATGGCGTTTGGGCGCGGGCGGAATACTGATCCTGGTAATGCCGGCTTTATGCTCGATAGTGATTCGTTTGGCTTCGATCTTATTTATTTTTCTCAAGAAAGCTTGGGCTTGCTTGGCGTGAGAAGCGCTATAGCGGAAGCGGTCGACAAATTCCTGCATATGTTCTTGCTGACGCGCCAATCCTTTGTTCTGTTTGATGATGGTCGAAAGTTTTTGCTCTTTGAAGACCAGATAATTTTCGATATTGCCCGGATAATGATAACAGCCGGTCTTTGATATTTCGATGGTCTCGTTGCAGGTGCGTTTCAAGAATTCGCGGTCATGAGAGATTATCAGGAAACTGCCGCGATAGGCGCGCAGATAATCTTCTAGTAATATCAGGGTATTAAGATCGAGATAATTGCTCGGCTCGTCGAGGAGGAATAGATTCGGGTCTTTGAGAAGCATGGCCGTCAGGCGCAAGCGCATGCGCCA
>JAQTUZ010000016.1 GCA_028707065.1 Patescibacteria group bacterium
CGGGTGCTGGCTTCGCTTGTCGTCGTCACTTTGGTTTCCTGGTACGCTTTTTTGGTTCAGCGCCAAGATGAAAGCAAGGCGGAAAGCGGCGGCAGCTTTTTGCTGATCTTTGCCTTTGTTTCTTTAGTGGTGGCGTTTCTGATGACTTCGGCCCACGAAAATCATTTTTATTTGGCTACCGTATTATTGATCATTCTGCTGGCTAAATTCGGCGGCCGCGTCTTTAGTTTGGCCCTGCACGGCACATTGATCATCCAGTTTGTCAACATCTATTTATTGTATTTTAATGACTACGTCGCTAATTATTTAAGAGGCGGTTATGGCCTGGGGACGAGAACGATACTGGCGGTGATTTCCGTGTTTTTTTTCATCTTGATCGCCAAAGAAATGCTCTCTGTTATTTTTACCAGCCAGAAGGTAGAACAAGAGTTATAGATTAAAGAATAATAAAAATCGAGGATGAGCCTCGATTTTTTTAATTTTCCCAAATAAAGCGGCTCATTCCTGGCCGGCCGTTTCCGGCAGAGCTTCCGGCTTACTGGCCGCGTAAACCCAGTATTTATACAAGAAAAAATTCCAGGAGACCGCCAGGATGATCGAGCCGAGGCGCACCAGGCGGTAATCGAAAGCCAAAAGATGATTAAAGACATACATGGCGGAAACGGCAAAGGAGTAATTGTAAATGACTACGATGCCAAAACGAAAAAGCTGGCGGTGCGTCAGGGAGTGTTCCTTGAATGACCAGTACTTATTCAATAAAAAAACAAAAGCCAGAATGAAAACCTGGTTGGTCAGCACCGCGACAAAAGGCGGGAAATGCAGAATTTCTTTTAAAAAAATCAGGCTGCTCATGTCCAGAATTACGGCGCTAACGCCCACGATGAAATACTTGGCGAATTGCCGGCGCAAAGACCAGAAGAATTTTAAAGTTTTTTTAAGCATTTTTCGATGTAATACTAATGCCATACGAATGCATACTAATATGACGAATGCGGGCTAAAAATTATTCGTTATATTAGTATGTATTCGTTGATTAGTATTACAATTATAAGTTATCCAGATACCATTGATAATAAGATTTTAATCCGTCGGCTAAATTTATTTTATGTTTCCAGCCCAAATTGTGCAATTTGGAAACGTCTAACCGCTTGCGCATCGTCCCGTCCGGTTTGGTTTTATCCCAATCGATTTTTCCCTTGAAGCCGGTAACTTCTTTGATCAGTTCGGCGATTTCTTTGATGGCGATATCTTCGCCCGTGCCGATATTGATGATTTCGCCGCTGTCATAATTATTCATCAAAAATACGCAAGCGTCGGCCAGATCGTCAACGTGCAAAAATTCGCGCCGGGCCGAGCCCGTGCCCCAAACCACCGTTTCGCGGTCGCCGCGGATCTTGGCTTCATGAAATTTCCGCAGCAGCGCCGGCAAGACATGGGAATTAGCGAGATCAAAATTATCATTCGGGCCGTAAAGATTAGTCGGCATCACGGAAATGAAACTGGTCTTGTACTGACGGTTATAGGATTGGCACTCAATTATGCCGGCGATCTTGGCGACCGCATAAGGCTTATTGGTTTCTTCCAGAGGGCCGGATAATAAATATTCTTCTTTGATCGGCTGACGCGCGTCGCGGGGATAAATGCAGGAACTCCCTAAAAATAATAATTTTTTTACGCCCGACAGATAAGCCTGATGAATGACGTTATTCTGCACGGCCAGATTTTCGTAAATGAAATCGGCCGGATAAGTGTCGTTGGCGGCGATGCCGCCGACTTTGGCCGCGGCCAAGAAAACATATTCCGGCTTTTCTTGGGCGAAAAATTCGGCCGTTGATTTTTGATCGAGCAAGTCAAGCTCCTTGTGGCTCTTTAAAATAAGATTGGAAAAACCAGTTGCTTTCAATTTGCGGACGATCGCCGAGCCGACCAGTCCATTATGACCGGCCACGTAAATTTTTGATTCGGTATTCATCATTTGAATTGGTAGTAGAGAAAAAAATTTGTTGTTTTGTCATCCTGAGCGCCGCGCGAAGGATCTATTAAGTAAAACCTTGTCGATTCCGAAAAATATTTTTTTGTTATCGTCGAAAAAATTAAAATATTCGTTCTAATTCGCGGTGATGTATTGATAAACGCCCCGGATAATAGATCCTTCATCGTCCGCCCGAGGCGGACTCTTCAGGATGACAAAAGGGACGGTATTTATTTTGCCCTGTCGCAGTCTCCGCCTCCCTCGGCAAGCTCGGGACAGGTCGGGACTGCGACGCAATCGTCGTTGGCAGCAGTCCCCTTCGGGAGACTGTTGCATGGCAAAAAAATTCGTTGGCAGCAGTCCCCTTCGGGAGACTGCTGCATGGCAAAAAGCATAGACCCTCCCTGGTTGCGAGGCGCAACCACCCCTCCCCCCGCACGCTATCGCTTTGCGGGACAAGCGAGGAGGGGACGATTTTATTTTTTATTTTTTTCAATTTCCAAGTCCGTTTCGCACATTTCTTTGATCAGTTCGGCAAAAGATATTTTCGGCTCCCAGCCTAATTTGGTTTTGGCCTTGGTCGGGTCGCCCAAAAGCTCATCCACTTCGGATGGGCGGAAATATTTCGGGTCGATCTCAATAATTGTTTTTCCGGTTTTCCGGTCAATCCCTTTTTCGCCCAGGCCTTTTCCTTTCCAGACAAGATCAAGGCCGAAATTATGGGCGGCCAGTTCGGCGAATTCCCTGACCGAATGATTTTCTCCCGTGGCCAGAATATAATCATCCGGCTCTTCGGTCTGCATCATCAGCCACATGCCATAGACATAATCTTGGGCATGGCCCCAGTCGCGCTTGGCATCAAGATTGCCCAAGAATAATTTTTGATCCTTGCCTAATTTTATTCGGGCCAAACCGCGGGTGATCTTGCGCGTGACGAAAGTTTCGCCGCGGCGCGGGGATTCGTGGTTGAATAAAATTCCGTTGACCGCGAACATCTGATAAGCTTCGCGATAATTTTTGGTGATCCAGTAAGCAAAAACTTTGGCGCAGCCATAGGGGGAGCGGGGATAAAAAGGAGTTGTTTCTTTGAGCGGCAGTTCGATCGCTTTGCCGAACATTTCGCTGGAGGAGGCTTGGTAGAATTTGGTTTTGATTTTGGCTTCGCGGATCGCGTCCAAAAGCCGCAAAGCGCCCAGCCCGGTTACGTCGGCGGTATATTCCGGCATATCAAAAGAGACGCGGACATGGCTTTGCGCGCCCAAATTATAGATTTCATCGGGTTGGATTTTTTCCAATAAGCGGCTTAAGTTGCTCGAATCGGAAAGGTCGCCGTAATGGAGAAATAGTTTGACGCCATTGATGTGCGGGTCGGTGTAAAGATGATCGATGCGCCCGGTGTTGAACGTGCTGGCGCGGCGGATTAAGCCGTGAACTTCATAGCCTTTAGCTAACAGCAATTCTGCCAGATAAGAACCGTCCTGGCCGGTGATGCCGGTGATCAAAGCCTTTTTCATATGATGAAAGTTTATTTATTGATATAAGAATTTTATTACAATCCGCGGTCTTTGTCTATCTTAAATTTTGAAAACTGGTTTTTTCATTGACAAATAATTAAAGAAATGTTATTATCAGGGATCTTTTGATCTTTAACAATCAAGTTAACCAGTGAATCTATTGCGCAGAAAGAGAGGGCCTTTTATGAAAAAAGGTTTAGCCGCTAAATATAAAGGAATTGACAAGTCGGGCAAGGAAGCCGTTTTAGCCGGGAAGATCAAACCTTATGCTTTTCCGGTTTCTTTGCAGAATCGTTTTTCCGTTTTTGCCGTGATCGAGCTTAATGATTTTTTCCAGATGTTTTTGGCAAGGGTCCAAAAGATCGAAACAATGTTCGGCCTGAAGCTGATCTTGGCCGGCCGCGATGTTTGGCCGCACTTTACCGTGCTGGAAGGCAACGTTGACGAAAGCAGGGAACGGTTGGATTATGCCTGCTTGATAAGAAATTTTTTATCAGGCACGGCCTTGGCTTCGCCGGAGAAAAGGATGCTCTTTCGCCGCATCTCTATCAATCAGCTCCTGTTGGACAATGGCAATCTGCTTTTGGTAACCGCCGGATCGCCGTTTCTTAGGATCAGGGAAAAGCTGTCCGCCTTTTACCAGTCGATCAATTTGATTCCTTGCCCTCGGGATATCACCCATTCAACCATCAGCCGGATAGCGGAAATTCCCGACGGCTTCGGTCTTAAAGGATGGAAACAGTATCACGATTATGTCAGCGGTCTCCAGCGGCTTATCAGGAGGAACGACCTTGTTTTAAGAATAAGAGGCGTTCATAGCGGAGAAGCTTATGAATTTCTCACCGCGAAAGTCGGGTAAAGAAGCATTTAGCGATAGTTATGAAATTTGTTTTTTTAGACAAAAAAGCCGCCAGGATCATTCCGGCGGTTTTTATTTTTTATCGGCCGGCCCGCGATAACACCGTGGAAATCGTTTTTAAGATGATCGAGAGGTCCAGATAGAGCGAGCGGTTTTTGATGTAATAGAGATCATACTGCAATTTTTTCATCGTGTCCGCGAAGGAAGGGGAATGATATTCGCCGGCTATCTGATCGCAGCCGGTGATGCCCGGCTTGACCAGCATCCGCTCGCGGTAAAAAGGAATTTGTTTTTCCAATTCGGCGATCAGTTCCGGCCGTTCGGGGCGCGGGCCGACAAAACTCATCTCGCCTTTGATGATATTGAGTACTTGCGGAACTTCATCAAGGCGGGTTTTGCGCAACAGCGAACCGAAGCGGGTAACGCGATGATCGCTATCCAAAGTCGGCGATTGATCGTTATTCTCGGTTTTCATGGTCCGGAATTTTATCATTAGGAAATTCTTGCCCCGTTCGCCGGCCCGGTTCTGCACAAAAAATACCGGCCCCTTGCTTTCCAGCTTGATGATCGCGCCGATGATCAGCCAGAAAGGGCAAGTGATAAGAAAAATAAATAATGACAGGACCAGATCGGCCGTCCGTTTGAACAGATCGAAATCTCTCTTGTTGCCCTCGTTCAAATTTTCCAAAAACCACATTTTATTGATCTCCTCCAAAGGGATTTTGCCGGCGATATTTTCGTAAAAATCAACCAAGTTGATAAAAGTTATTTTTAAGGGCAAACATTCAAACAAGAGCGCGCGCAATTCCTGCGAGTCGGGCGTGGTGGCGAGTATCACGTTGTTGATCTTTCTTTTTTCAATTAGGGCCGGCAGATCGTTGATGTTGGTAAAAATCGGCGTGCCGTTAATTTCTTTGCTTGGCGATTTTTCGTCCAAGATGAAAGACAAAGAAAATCCCAGCTGCGGTTTTTGCTTCAACTCGGCCGAAATTTCTTCGACCAGATGATTCGATCCGATGATCGCCAAATTGACGCGCGGCAAATACGATTTAAGCAGGGAATTCAAAGAGCGGCGCCAAGCGATAAACAAGGCGGCAAAAACAACGATGAATATCGCCAAGTTGGTCTTGGGAGTGAGCTCGTCGCGCGGGGCAAGATAAAAATAGACGATCGATAAAAGCGCGGCAATGATAAAACTTTGGCCGACTCTCTGAAAAAATAAGGTGTTATTGACCGCTTGGCGCAAGTCATAAAGATTGGAAATATAAAAAGCGATCAGCCAAAAAATAAAAACCGCCAGGAATGATATCCAGAGCTTTTGATAAATTTCCGCGGACGGGGGAGTTAAATAGCGCAGCCAGAGCGTCAGAAACAAGGCCAGATGCATGATGGCCAGATCTCCCAGTAAAATTATAAAATTTTTAGATCGATTGCTCATAAAAAATATAATACGAATACTACGAATTATACGCGAATACTACAAACTCCGCGAACCATTTATAATTCCCCTCTTGGGAGGGGTGCCGAGCCCGGCGAGGCGGGGTGGGTTTTCGGTTCGCGGTATTCGCGAAGAATTCGTAGTATTCGTATCATGTCATGCAATACTTAAATTAGCAGAAAAATGCGCAAAAATCAAGCTTGCCTAAACAAAACGGGAATGATAAGATTTGAGTATGGAAAAGCATGATTTGGAGAATAAAAAAGGCTGGCCGCTCTCGGGCAATGGCCGGATCACTGATTTTTTGGAAAAAAGCATTGCCAACGGCAAAATCGTCAATACCTATATTTTTTTAGGGTTAAAGGACCTGGGCAAGACCGCGGCGGCCGTGCATTTTGCCAAAAGTTTGCTTTGCCAGAAAAAAAAGCCGGGCGCGTTTTCTCCGCCCTGCGGCGTTTGTCCTTCGTGCCGGCAAATGCAAAACTCCGGCAAAGAAGAAAAGGGTTTTGAAACTCTGCACGGCGATTTTCACTTAGTGCGGAAAGAAGCGGACAAGAAAAATATTTCCATCGAGCAAGTGCGGGAATTTATCCGCATCCTGGAGATGAGCTCTTTTTTGAATTCTTATAAAGTCGGCATCATTAAAGATGCTGATGACTTGAGCGAAGGCGCGGCTAACGCCCTGCTGAAAACTCTGGAAGAGCCTCGGCAAAAAGTCGTCGTCATTTTGACAGCCTCAAGAATCGAAAAAATTCCGGCCACGATCGTTTCGCGCAGCCAAGTATTGCATTTCTTGCCGGTACCGGCGGCGACTATTTATGATTATCTCATCAAGGATCTGGGCTGCCCCAGAGCGCAGGCTAAAAATATTTCCCGCTTAAGTTTGGGCCGGCCGGCGCTGGCTGCCAAGTTTTTCGAAGACCGGGAATTTTATCAGAGTTATCTCCTTAAAACCGAAACCTTTTTGCAATTTTTTAAAGATAATTTGAATCAGCGCCTCCAGGCGGTGGGAAAGATCAGCGCTGGCGCGGACGAGGAAAGCAAAGCCGAGACAGCCCTGGGAATTTTAAATGTTTGGCAAGGGTTGCTTAGAGATTTGATTTTGCTTAACGTCAATAACGGCGATTTGATCCAGCATGAGCCCTGGCGGGAAAAATTGGAAAAAATTTCCAACGGATTGAACGGCGGGAGTTTGGGCAAGATCAGCGATTCGCTCAAGCTGGGCGAAAAATATGTCCGGGCCAACGTCAATCCCAAACTGGTTTTAGAGAATATCGCGATAAATATATAAAAATAAATGACAAGCCAGGGATGTTAATTTGTACCGGTATTAGCTACGGCAACATTAAAATTTATAGAAATTTGATATTGGAAATTTGAAATTGGGAAAACCAATTTCTAATATCCAATTTCCAATTTCCTGTTCGATTTTATTTTGGCATCCATTTTAAGAGATTAAATCGGAATTAAATTATAATAATAAATTCAATTATATGTTCAACCAAAAAATTATCATCGCTTTGTCTCTTTGTTTGTTGGCGGTTCTCACCATGGGCGCCGGCTGTTCCATTTCTTTTAAATCCTCCGACACCTCGGCGGTTGACGGCGGATTTTGGGTCAGTCTGGATAAAGGTTTGTCCTGGTGGCAGGTTAATGCCGTGCCGACCGCTGCCGGAGTGGCGAATATCAACGCGCTCGACGATTCGAGTTTGGCCTTGGATCCGGAGGACACTAACGCGGTTTATTTTGGCAGCGCCGCTAACGGATTGTATTATACTTATGCTTTGAGCAATGGCTGGACGCAGGCGGCCAGTTTGAATGAAAAGAAGATCAACGCCGTGGCGGTCAGCCCGGACGATAAATGCATTATTTACGCGGCCGCCGGCAATAGAGTCTATCGTTCGAGCGATTGCAATCGCACCTGGACGCAAATTTATTTTGACAACGATCTGACCACGCAGATCAGCGCGCTGGCCGTGGATTTTTATGACGCCCACCGGGTTTATTTCGGCAACTCCCGCGGCGAGGTTGGCCGCAGCATTGACCGAGGCGATCATTGGGTAACGGTTTTGCCCTCGGGATCCAGCATTAATCAGATAATTTTGAGCCCGGCTGATAGCCGAAAAGTTTATGTCACCACGGTCGGTGAAGGCCTTTACCGCACCACCGATGCGGGCGACAATTGGGTATCGCTCAAGAACAGGATGACAGAATTTAAAAATAGTTTTAATATAGTGTCGCTGGTGGCTACGCCCGGTTCGGACGGGCTGCTCTTCGCGGCCACGGCCTATGGCCTGTTAAAATCGGCCGATTCGGGCGATACTTGGACCAGAATTAAATTAATAACTCCGGAGCAGCAAGCATCGATCAATTCCTTGGCGGTCAGCCCCAAAGATCCGAAAGAAATTTATTATGTCACTAACACTACTTTTTACAGTTCGGCCGACGGCGGAACCAGTTGGCGGACCAAAAAACTCCCTTCCACCCGCGCTGGTTGGCGTCTGCTTATCAAGCCGGATGAACCCAGCGTGATTTTTATGGGAATGAAAAAGTACCAGCAAAGCAGCGGAGCATTCGGACTGTAATTAATTACAAATTATTAATTATAAATTATAAATATATGAATCAGTATCTGCAGGCAAAAAAACTGGAATTTCAGAAGGCGGTGGAATTTTTTAAAAAGGATATCGGTTCGATTCGCACCGGCCGGGCTAATACCGCCGTACTGGAAGGAATTCAAATTGAAGCTTATGGCGCCAAAACTCCGCTGGTCGGTTTGGCTAATGTGGCGGTGGCGGACGCGCGCAGCCTGATCGTCTCACCCTGGGATCGAAACATCCTTAAAGACGTAGAAAAGGCGATCATCGAGGCTGGTTTGGGTTTGGGCGTGGTTAACGAAGGCGATAAGATCCGCTTGACCATACCGGCGATGACTGAAGAAAACCGCAAAGAGCTGGTGAAAAAATTGAATGAAAAAACCGAGCAAGCCAAAATTTCGGTCAGGCAGAATCGGGAAGCGATCAAAACTTCGATCGAGAAAGCCGAAAAAGACAAAGCGATTTCCGAAGACGACCGCTTCCGGTTTATGGAAGAATTGGAAGAAGAAGTAAAGAAGATCAATGAAGAACTTAAAGGGATCAGGGATAAGAAAGAGAAGGATATTATGACAATATAGTGATAATTTGAAAATTAGAGAATTGGATAATTTGGAAATAAAAATGTCAAAATGACTAATTTTCAAATTTTCAAATTTTTTAATTCTCTTTTTTTAATTTAGTTAACATTAATTATGCTTCTAACAATAATTGTTTTTATAGTCGTTTTATCTGTATTGGTTTTCGTCCACGAGGCCGGGCATTTTTGGGCGGCGAGAAAAATGGGCGTAAAAGTCGAGGAATTCGGTTTTGGTTTGCCGCCGCGGGCGATCGGCGCCTTGAAATTTACCGGCGACCGGGCAGTGCCGATCGCTACCGAAGAAACGGTCGAGGTGAGCGAGAATATGTTCGGCGAGAAAAAAATTCACGATGAAGTCACGGAAGTGGGAGTTATTAGGAAAATAAAACGCTGGAAATTTTTTTGGGGCGAGCGATTGCCCGACGCGGAAGAAGGGCTCAAGGCTGATGACACGGTTTATTCGATCAATTGGCTCCTGTTGGGCGGATTTTGCAAGATCAAGGGCGAAAACGGCGAAGGAGAAAATGACCAAGACAGTTTTGTCGCCAAGGCGATCTGGAAAAGGATTGTCATAATTTCCGCCGGCGTGATCATGAACGTCGTTTTGGCCATGGCGCTTTTCGCGGTGGGCTATATGATCGGTTTGCCCCAGAGCGTTGAAGATGTCGGCCAACAAATGATCATCAAAGATCAAAAGATCCAAATCACCCAAATATTTCCGAATACGCCGGCGGCTAAAGCCGGGTTGAAACCGGGTGATGTCATCGTCGCGATCGACGGGCAAAAATTCACCCGCGACATTGAGGTACAGAATTACGTCAATGCGCATATTGGTTCAGAGCTTGATTACCAGATCCGGCGGGTTGATAAAATAACCGATTTTAAAATCACCCCCGTTGATCTTAACGGCCGGGGAGGGATAGGCGTGGGTATTATCAATACCGGGTTGGTCAGATATCCCTGGTATTTGGCGATCTGGAAAGGAATCACCACGGCGATCGTTTTGCTCTGGGTGATCATTGTCGCTTTCTATGAGCTGCTTAAAAATTTGATCCTCGGCCATGGCGTATCCGCGGAAATTGCCGGCCCGGTCGGCATTGCCACGATGACCGGGCAATACGCGCGCATGGGCTTTGTCTATCTCTTGCAATTTGTCGGCCTGCTCTCGCTTAATTTGGCAGTAGTAAATTTTCTGCCGATACCCGCCTTGGACGGCGGAAGAATTATTTTCTTACTGATTGAAAAGTTCAAGGGTTCGCCGATCAAGCGGGAAATCGAGGCAGTGATTCACAATATTGGTTTTTTTGCTTTGATTATCTTAATTTTATTTATTACTGGCAAAGAGATTCTCGGGCTTGCCGGCCCCTTAGCGATCTTGTGGCAGAAAATATTTTAACCCATTTGTCATCCTGAACGGAGCTCCGCCGGCTGGCGGAGTGGAGTGAAGGATCTATTATCTGGGAAGTTCGTATTATAACTTTAAAAATTTTTTTCGATAAAATCCGGAGATCCTTCGCCCGCCTCGCCGGCGCTTCAGCAAGGCGGGCCAGGGGCTCCCTCCCAAGGCGGGCAGGCAGGATGACAAAACAATATGTGGGATAATATTTCTCAAGCGGTGATATTCGTTTTCGGCGTACTGTCGATTTTTCTGGTCGCCAAGAAAAACAAATGGGGTTTTGTCTGCGGTCTGCTCACCCAGCCCTTCTGGTTCATCACTACTTTTATCAATCACCAATGGCCGATTTTTTTCCTGAATTTTTTGTACACCGCTACTTGGATTTTTGGCGTTTATGAATGGTTTTATAAAGATAAAAAAATAATCAACAAGCCATGAAGTTAAAATTTTTTTTCATCATCATTGTCGGCGCGCTGGCCTTGACCGGTTGCGCTTCAAACAACACGATTAACGTCAAACTTCAGCCGCAATCGGCCAATCCGTCAGCCGAATCCTCCTCCGCCAGGGCTACGGAGGACAAGCCCGCTTCCGTTGAACAAAACGATAATCAAATTAATCAAAATCAAATGAGTATTGCTACTACGACCAAAGAAACTAATTTAGCCGCAATTTACAAGGGAGCGATTTTAAAAACAAATCTGGGTGATATTCAGGTTGAGTTTTACGGCGTTGAATCGCCGAACACGGTTACCAACTTTATTAAGCTTGCCCAGAAAGGATTCTATAATGGCACTAAATTCCATCGCGTCATTCCTGATTTTATGATCCAGGGCGGCGATCCCAACTCAAAAGATGATGATTGGTCCAATGACGGCACGGGCGGTCCGGGCTATCAATTTGATGATGAATTCAACGATCAGCCGTTAGTCCGCGGCTCATTGGCGATGGCCAATTCCGGTCCGGACACCAATGGTTCGCAATTCTTTATCGTTACTGCCGCGGCCACGCCTTGGCTCGACGGCAAACATACGAATTTCGGCCAGGTGACTAAGGGCATGGATGTGGTAACGAAAATTGAAAATCTGCCCCGCAACGAAAATGATCATCCGACCACCGATGCAATCATTAAAAGTATTACTTTGGTGAAGAAGTAATTAGTTGATTAGTTAATTGGGTAATTAGTTGTAGGGTAAATATGTTTCGAAATAAAAAAATCGGGGTTAACTAGCCTTGATTTTTTTGTATAAAAAATCCCCCCCCTCTTGCCATGCAGCAGTCTCCCGTCCGCCGGCTGGCGGAAGGGGACTGCTGCCCACGGTTATTGCCTGCCTGCCGGCAGGCAGGCGTCGCAGTCCCGCGGCTGCCCGCCCTGAGCTTGCCGAAGGAAGATTGCGACGGAAACCAAAAATAAATGGTATCCAACCGCAGGGCAGAGCCCTGCATTCATTTTTTCTAAAAGGCCTTCTCGCATGCCGCCGGACGAGGTATTTATCATCGCTTGCTCGGAAATAATCTCCGCCGTAGCGAGATTATTTCACTCGCTTCGCTTGATAATAAAAATCCTCTTAGCCCTTGGCGGTTAAGAGGATTTATTTACAGCGCGGCGATTTCGGCTTTGATGCCGAAAGTTTTGATTATGAAGAGCAATTCGTCTTTGTGCAGGTTCCCCATCACGATTGCCGATTCTTTTATTCCGGTGGCCGACATTTTATCGACGGCCTTGGCAACGGCCAGAAAACGGCGGAAGCTGTCACAAAAATTTCCATACAGTTCGGCAAGTTCCGCCTTCCTGGGCGCGGTCAGATCGCCGCTTATAACGCAGCTTTTTAAAATTCCGCCGGCAAAATTAATTTCCGTAATATCGAATCCGAAGATCATGACACCTTTCTGCCGGTAAAATTCTCCCCACCAGGATTTGCTGTTGGCCAGTTCCTTGTTTATTTGAGAACTGTCTTTGCGGGGCCCGATGCCAATGGCGCTATAAAATTGGTTGTCCTTGGCAAAAGAAGAAATATTAGGATCAAAGGGCGATTCGTCGATAACCAACTTGATCCTTTTTTTCCTGATGAAATTCGCCACTTTTTTTTGGCTTTCCAATCCTTCCTTGGTCCATTCACCGCTCCGGCTGTGCGTTTGAGGAACGACATAGATTTTCATCAACCCATCTTTTTTGGCAATCGCCTCGGCGACATGAAGCGCGGTTTTAGTGATCACTTTTTGCTCGCTGAACCAAACCAGAAAGCTTTTCGCGCTTATTTTTCCAACTCGCGCGTTGGGCGGAATTTCGCGGGCCAAGTCGGCGAAATTTTTTTCCAGATAAATCGTTAGTTCGCCGAAGGTCGCCTGTGCCGGGCAAAAAACTTGCGCTTGGCAACCGGTCGAAAAAAAGGTGAAAAAAATCAGGAAGAAAAAGGCCGTGAACATGGAAGAATCGAGTCGAAACATAATTATCTCCTTTTTAGAAGTGAAAAGGGCGCAGGAACACTTTAAAATATCATACTATCGAGTATTTGTCAATATTGTCAATTTGCCAAGATTTGTTTTTTAAGGTATATTAGACATACTAATTTTAATTTTGAGTAATTGAAAATTGAAAATTATTTGCCTGCCCGCGGACGCGGGACGCGGCCAGGGAAAATTGTGAATTGAAAATTGGAAATTTATCATATGGATATAAAGAAAATACAAGAAATTTTGAAGGACGAGCCGAAGTTTAGGATCAAACAGGTCTATGAGGCGGTTTTCGCCAAATTTATCGAGAATTGGGACGAGGCGACTAATCTGCCCGCGGCTTTGCGCGAAAAATTAAAAGCTGAAGCTCCGCTCGAGATTAAGGCGGAAATTTTGGAATCGGCTGACAAAAATACTATCAAAGCGGCAATCGATTTTAGTGATGGGCGAGTGGAAACGGTTTTGATGCGCCACGGCGAAAATCGCAATACGGTTTGCGTATCGTCGCAGATCGGCTGTCTTTTGGGCTGTGAATTCTGTCTGACCGGCCAAGGCGGTTTTGAGCGAAGTTTGAATTTTTATGAAATCGTCGAACAGGTTTTGTTTTTCGCGCGCTATCTTCGCCGCAGTCCGCAGGGCGAGACTGGCGGCGGGACAACCACCCCCAGAACCACCCCTAACCCCTCCTTCGAAAGGAGGGGAAATCCGGTGGAGGGGAATATCTCCGAAAGAGTGTCGAATATAGTTTTCATGGGCATGGGCGAGCCGCTTTTGAATTATGACGAGGTGATGAAGGCAGTCAGATTTTTAAACGATGAAGAAACTTTCAATATCGGGGCGCGGAAAATTTCCATCTCCACGGTCGGCATTATCGATGGCATAAAAAAATTAGCCAACGAGCCGCTGCAGATAAATTTAGCTTTGTCGCTGCACGCGCCGGATGATGAATTGCGCCAGCAAATTATGCCGGTGGCCAAAAATAATCCGCTCAAGAGTTTGCTCAAGGCGGTGAAAAGCTATATTGCCAAGACCAACCGCAAGGTGATGATCGAATATCTGATGCTCGATAAAGTCAACGATTCTTCGGCGCAAGCGCAAAAATTGGCTGACTTGCTCAAAGTTCATTTGGGCAAATTGTTTATGGTTAATTTGATCTCTTATAATGAAACGCAGAAATATCGCACTTCGCCTTCGGCGGTGATCAATAATTTCAAAAAAATCCTTGAGCGGGAAGGAGTGGAAGTCGTCCAGCGCTTCAAATTCGGCCGTGATGTGCAAGGAGCTTGCGGACAACTCGCTGGTCAACGGAGCACAAGAACATAAAAGCACAAGAGCATTGTCTTAATAATTCAGATTATTGATATTCGGATTATCTCAATTCGGATTCATTCGTAGTTCGGATTCATTCGTAGTAAAAAAAGCCGCGGTCGCTTGAAATAGGCCGCGGTTTTTGAGTTCTTAATCTTCGCCGGTTAGATTGGTGACGGTGATCTGATTTGGTTCCAGAACCACGATTTTACCGACAATCGAATTTTTCTTGCCAGCAATGCTTGACGGCGGGATGGAGTTGCCATCCACGATTACCGACGTTTCCTGGCGGACCTTCTGTCTCTTGTCCGCTCTCTCTTCGACTATGCGGATGAAGTAAAATCCCTCATCGAAAAGTTTGGAAGTGGGATCGGAAGGAAGCCGGTTTTGTTTGGTAATGACCTTGGTAACCAGTCCCAGAATTTCGGTAAATTGCCGCAGAGCAAGGAACGTGCCCTTGAAAAGACGATGTCCCGGTTTTCCCGGAACGCGGTTTTCCGATTTTTCGAAGACGATTAACCGGGACGATTCAATGAAGATATCTTGGCCGATAACGCTATTCTCCCCGGTTATACTGGTTTCAGGAATGTCTCTGTTATCGACCAGCACCACGGTCACTAGGTCGCGGCACCGCTTTTTTTTGTTTTCGGGCTCGACAATTTTTAGCAGTGAGAAATTCTGGGGAAAGAGCAGAGGGAAGGAAGGGTCCTCGGGCATCCCTGTTTCTTGAGTGAAGACTTCATGTACCTCTCCGCAAATCTGAAGCACTGGTCGGAGCACGTTAATTATCCCCGGGATAATTATCTGGTCAGGCATAATCGCCTCCTTTTTAGATTACTGATCGGCATATCCATAATCCCGTTACTGTTGACGCGATACTTTCGGCCGCGAAATTCCCAGCGTAGCACGTAACGCGTGACCGATATTCTGGTGCCGCGGAATTCCTTGCTGCCGAAGCGGCCCAGGGCCGATTTTTCGCAGATGAACCGCTGACAAGACCCCGCATTATTCGGCTTTCCTGAAGATGATGTTGCCACAATATCGATTTCTTTCATCAATTGTCCGTTTGCTTTGCTGAAGCCCATTTCCAGTATCACTATGCCGGAGGCTCGCAAAAACGGCAAAGGATTTCGTCTGGTGTCGATCTTGGTAAAAAGAACATCTAATTTAGCCATTTTGAACCCCCGTATGGTTGGGAAAGATCGTTTTTGAAGGTTAAGAGACATTTTTCTATTTTAGCGCTTCCGTTTATTTTGGCGTAAAAATGGGCGCTTGTCAAGCATCTTGCGTCCGACTGATATATGATATAATCTAATTAAACGGATAAAATATGCCAGCTCAACAGCAAAAAATATTAACCGAAAAGCAGGAGCTCTATTTGCGGGTCAAGGCGATCCCCGGAGCCGCCCGGACGGAAATCAAAACTGTAATGGCCGACGGGACGATTAAGATCGCCGTGGCCGCGCCGCCGGAAAAAGGGAAAGCCAACCGGGCCCTAGTCGAATTTTTGGCCGAAGAATTCGGCGTGCGCAAAAATGGCGTGGCAATCATCAGCGGAGCAACCAACCGAATTAAATTAATCAAAATAACGCAAGGCAAATAATATTGTTAAATTGTTACATTGCTACATTGTTGCGCAACGAAATAAATAACAAAAATGATTAAAATCGTCGCGTAACAATGTAACAATTTAGCAATGTAAGATATGGATCTCTCAGTCATTATTGTTTCTTGGAACGTCAAAGAAAAATTATCCCAGTGTCTGACTCATCTTTTTTTGAGCCAGACGAATTTTTCTTTTGAGGTTCTGGCGGTCGATAACGGCTCGCATGACGGCTCGGCCGAGCTGGTGCGGGATGAATTTTCCCAAGTCAAATTGATCGCCAATGACGGCAACCTGGGCTTTGCGCGCGCGGTCAATCAGGCTTTCCGCCGCTCAACCGGTGATTTTATTCTTTTGCTCAATCCGGATAATTTTGTTTTTCCTTCGACGATTGATGATTGGTTGCATTGGTTGAAGGCTAACCATAAAGCCGCTCTGTCCGGCTGCCGGCTCTTGGACGAAGAAAGCAAGGAGATTAAAGGCCAAGTAAGAAAATTTCCCGGTCTGTTCGATCAGTTGGCGATAATTTTGAAATGGCCTTATTTGTTTCCGGGGATCTTGGATCGTTATTTATGCGTTAAGTTTGATTATGACCGGCCGGCCATTGTCGATAGCGTGCGCGGCAGCGCTTTGGCCATTCGCCGTTCGGAGCTGGAGAATGCTTTGTCTTATGAGCGGTTGCAACGGGGAGAATTGCTTGATGAAAGATTTTTTGTCTGGTTCGAGGACGTTGATCTCTGCCGGACTTTTAAGGCCGCGGAATTGGGAGTTTGGTATACGCCGGCGGCCCGCTGTTATGACGCGGTCGGCGCCAGCTTTTCGCAATTGCCCAGAATGAGCGCGCAAAAATATTTCCGCGATTCAATGTTAAAATATTTCCGGAAATGGAAGCCGTTTTGGCAGTATTGCGTTTTGTGGCTGGCCTGGCCGATCGGTATCGCGCTGACCTGGGTTTTTACGGCGTTGGGATTTGAAAGGAAGAATAATACATAGATTAAGGTAATTAGTGAATTAGTTAATTAGGTACTTAGTTTTGCTGAAGTGAAGTGCGTGAATAATGTGAAACTTGTTTATTATTCAACTAAGTGACTAATTAACTAAGTAACTAATTAATATTTTTATGAAAAGAGTCGGTGTAATATTGGTTAACTATAAAGATTACGCGCAACGATTCTTAATGGATTGCCGCGATTCTTTGCGCGCCATGGATTATCCCCATGAGGCGCTGGCTTTTTATATCGTCGACAATGAAACCGGCGATGAAAGTTTTGCCTACTTGCAAGATAATTTTTCCGAAGCGAAAATATTGCGTAATAAAAACAATGACGGTTTTGCCAAAGGTAATAATGACGGGATGAAAGTCGCGCTTGCCGATGGCTGCGAATATGTTTTTCTCTTGAATATGGATACGGTTATTGAGCCAAACGCGCTCGCGGAAATGGTTAAAACCGCCGAAGCTGACGCTAAGATTGGCGCCGTACAAGCGCGGCTGATGCTGGCCTCAGTTCCGCTGGCCCCGTCAGAGTCTCCCGCCGAGGGGACTCTGACGAAATCAGCGGCAGAGTCCGCTGACGCGAGACTCTGCCGGAGCCAAAAAATAAATTCGCTCGGCAACATCACTCATTTTCTTGGCTTCGGCTATTCGATTGGTTATGGCGAAGAATGGAAAGGTAGTTATGATGCCACGGTCATGACCGTAACACACCCCGGCCTTCGGCCACCCCTCTCGAGAGGGGAATTAATAAATATTGCTTATCCTTCGGGCGCTGCCGTACTTTTTAAAAAAGAAGTTTTGCGGGCGGTCGGTTTGTTTGATGAAGATTACTGGATGTATAACGAAGATCAGGAATTGGGTTGGCGGATCTGGCTCTCCTGCTGGCGCTGCGTCTTGGCTCCGGCGGCAGTGGTTTATCATAAATATGAATTCAGCCGTTCGATTGCCAAGCATTATTGGATGGACCGCAACCGGCTGCTGGCGATCTTTGAATGCTATGAACCGCTGACTTTGATTTTGATCATGCCGGCCTTGCTCGTCATGGAATTAGGCCTGACGCTTTTTTCCATCCAATCCGGCTGGTTCAATGAAAAATTAAAAGTCTGGAATTATTTCCTCTCTTATGATAATTGGGAGCGGATTAAAAAATCCCGCGCCCGCAACCAGGGTTTGCGTAAAGTTCGCGACAAGGAACTCGCCCGCCTGATCACCGGGAAAATCTGGTATCAGGAAGTCGATGACTGGAAACTGCGCCTGATTAATCCAATCTTTAATGCCTATTGGCAGCTAGTAAAAGTAGTGTTGACGTTTTTTTAATTTTGTGATATTTTGGGAAGCTATTTTGAAAATAATAAATATCGGTTAAAGACACTATAAAAAGAAACAAGAAGGAGGAATCATGGCAAGACCCATTATTTTGGGGAATAAGCGCAATCCTTTCTCTGTTATAAAAAGGGATTTTAAATCAGGAGGAATATTACCGCTTCCTAACAATGCTTATGCAGCGTCGACCTGTACGAAATGCGGAGCAGTAAGTGAGCCTTGCAGTTGTCGGGCTAAAAGAACATGGCACGACAGAATAACCGGCCGGAAAATAATCTTCAAATATGTCGAGCTCCTTGATAACTGATATTGATTCCTTTCCCTTCCCTTGGATTCTCGGAACGCCAGTTTTTGGAATCCAGGGGATTTTTTTATCCAAAAAAACCTTGAGCCCCGAGCCATGAGCCTAGCACCAAATTTTCACACACCCCGCCTCGCCGGGCTCGGCACCCCTCTCGAGAGGGGACTTTTTTAATTTGACTTAAATAACCTAAGGAAGTATTCTAAAAATATATACCAAATACTAATCTATGGATTTATCAGTAGTCATCGTCAATTATCAAAGCCAGGATAAAGTCTTGAAATGCCTCGACGCGCTTTTGGACGCGGATTGGGGCGATTTGGCGCACGAAATAATCGTCGTCGATAATAATTCCGGCGATGATTTGGCGCAAGTTAAAGCGATTTTTCCGGAAGTGAAAATAATCCAAAGCGAGAAGAATCTGGGCATGGGTGGCGGCAATAATTTGGGCGCCAGAAATTCGTCCGGAGAGTTTATCTTGATTTTAAATCCAGATACGACCGTACAAGACGACGCGATTTTAAAATTGCATCAATATCTGCGGGAAAATGATCAGGTCGGGATCGTCGGGCCGAAACTTTTGAATCCGGACGGCAGCTTGCAATATTCTTGTTTGCGCTTTCCGAAAATCCACACGCCGATCTTGCGCCGGACTTTCTTCGGCGAATTGGCCCCGCGGCATCTCAATGATTTTTTGATGAAGGAATATGATCACGCGGTAACTAAGACCGTGGATTGGCTGACGGGCTCCTGCTTTTTGATCCGGCGGGAAATTTTGGAAAAAGACGGGCATATTTTCGATGAAAAATATTTTATGTATTTTGAAGATACTGACCTTTGCCGCCGCGTAAAAGCCAAATATAATTACGATGTTGCCTATCATCCCGAAGCGGTGGTAATCCACGATCATACTCGCGCGAGCGCGGAAAAGCCCTGGTATATCGCGCCGTTTGCCGATAAGCTGGCCAGAGAACATATTAAATCGTGGTTCAGGTATTTTATCGGTTAAATTTCTCAAAGCGATAAAATCTGCGTTTATAATACGAATACTGCGAATTATACGCGAATACTACAAAACCTACGAACCGAATTAAAACTTGTTAAATTATTCGTTGTATTCGCGAATAATTTGTAGCATTCGCATCATGTAATTTTTATGAACAGAGATAATTTTTTTGTCGAATTGCCAAAAGAACCGGTTTATAATTTTAAAGTCGATAAAGACGGTTATGTGCTTTTTTGGGAGGTAGCCAGCCGTTTTTTTAAAGAAAATATTCCGGACGCCTTTAGATTTTTAAAAGGTTACGGGGATAAATCCGACCTGGGAGAAGGCTTGAGAATTAAAATTGATTCCCTTAAAACGCTTCATGATATAAGAATCCATCAAGACGATATTGGAGAATTTTTGGAGAGATATCGGAAAAATTTAATGACGCAGAAAAAGAATCCTGATAATTAAAAAAATAGTTTAATTGTTTTTTATGAACAAAATCACCAAAGCCATTTTGCCGATCGCCGGCGCGGGAACGCGTTTTTTGCCGGCAACCAAGGCCCAGCCCAAAGAAATGCTGCCGGTGGTGGACAAGCCAGCCGTGCAATACTTGGTGGAAGACGCGGCAGCCGCCGGCATCAAGGAAATAATTTTCGTCACCGGCCGCGGCAAGCGGGCGATCGAAGACCATTTCGATTATTCCTTCGAATTGGAGCAGCTGCTGGTGAAAAAAAACAAGCCGGAACTTCTGGAAAAAGTCCGGCAGATGGAAAATCTGGCCAAATTTTCTTACGTGCGCCAGCCCATGCCGCTAGGCGACGGCCATGCCATCTCCTGCGCCGCCCATCTTTTAGGCAATGAGGCGGCGGTAGTGATGTTCGGCGACACGCTCTATGACGCGCCGGTGCCGGTCAGCCGGCAAGTGATGGATGTTTATGAAAAATACGGCGCGCCGGTGATCGGCCTGACTGAGATCAGTGAAGAGGAATTCAATAAATTCGGCATGGTTGGCGGCGATGATCTCGGGGGCGGGGTTATCAAGATAAATAAGATAGTGGAAAAGCCGGCCCGGCCGGCTGATTCGCCTTCCAATCTGGCGGCTCCCGGCGTTTATGTCATCACGCCGGAGATCATGAAAATTTTATTGGAAATGAAAGAGGGAAAAAGCGGCGAGATCCGCTTAGCCGACGCTTTTGCCATCATGCTGGAAAGGAAAATGCCGGTTTATGGGAAAAAGCTGGAGGGTGAATGGCTGGATACGGGCAACAAGCTGAATTTTTTGAAAGCTTCGATCAAATTCGGCTTGAAGGATTTGGAAATAAAAGAGGAATTGAAAAAATTTCTCAAGGACTTGGATAAAACTTTGTAAAATACGGTTAAAAAATCCGCCCCTTGCCATTTTTTGAATGTTTCAAGAAATGGCAAGGGGCGGATTTGTTTTAGTTTTCATTGGATATTCAAGCGGTATAACCCTTCGTCGCCGCCCGACTTGGCAGTGAAATAAAGATTTTTTTCAGCGTCATCAAACACCGGCGAGGTAATCGAATCGAAACTGGCCAGTTCCGTCACCTGGATCTCATCATTCGTCGTCCAGGTGATGACATTGATATTTTTTTCCGTCGCGTAGAGGATATAATTGGCCGCTTTCGTTTTGATGATGCTTTTGATCGGCTGCGACCAGCGGGTAATCAATTTATTTTCGTTTTTTTCAAGATCAAGCACCCAGATCTCGTAATCATTGGCCCAGACCAGTTCTTTGTCGCTGACCCATTCGGTTTTTTTTACCGAATCGATCGTTTCCAAGAGCGGATTGGCGGCCGCGGGGTCGATCAAATAAAGAGTTTCGTATTTTTTATCATAGAGATTGAGCAATTTGGCGCCGGGATTGATCAGCTGGTAGCCGTCGGAAGCGGGCAAATCGATTTCCTTGGTTATTTTTTTATCGTTAAGCGAATAAAATTTAAGCTTGGCGTTAAGCCCGTTTTGCACCACGTAGTATAAATTTTTATTTTTAACTTCGTAATCCAGGATATTATTTTCTTTAATGATCGTTTGGTTGGCTTCGCTGGTCAGATCGAAAATGTCGATGGAATTCCGGAATTGATAGTAAATTTTATCCAGCTCGTCGTTCCATTTCAGATTGGCGATGGACGAGCCGATAATCTTGTCCAGCTGCCGGTTTTTATCGGGATTTTTCAGGTTGAGCAGATTTTTTTCCACGCTCAAACGGTTGCTGTCGGTCGACCAGGAAGCGAGCGTTGAAGTCGCGGCAAAGTTCGGCGAAATTTTTTCCAGATTTTGCGACTTGATGTCAAACAGCTGGCCGGTGGAAGACAGGAAGATCTTTTTGCTATTGGGCGAAAGGAAAATTTGCTGGCTGGCAACTTTGGCCAATTGTTGCGGCGAGGTTCTTCTGAACAAATTGATATCCAAGACGTGAGTGATTTTTCCGGGAAAGATAACAATGCGGCGCTGCCAGGGCCAATAGCCGTTGATTTCGACGCGCAAATCATAAGAGCCGGGCATTAAATCTTTGACGCGAGCCGGCGTTTTGATGGCGTTTTCTTTCGGGGGAACGATCTGTTGCAGAAATAAATTGGAAAAATGCCGGGCGGGCAGATCGTTGAGATAAATATCCGCTCCGGCCGGTATGGAATAAATAATGGCCATCCCCGTTTTTTGCACGCCCAAAGGAGTTAACAGATGATGTAAATCGATCTGATAGCCGGAAGCGTAAAGGATGATCAATGGCGTGACGATTAAAAATACTAAACAGAAGGAATAATAAATTATTCGGCGCAAAGTCAGGGTCATATTTTTGGGGGAATGCGGCTAAACGCTCTTTCGAGCATAAATTTAACAAATTTCGAGAAAATTTTTTATAAAATTTTTGAGGCGATATAAGAATATCGTCGAAAAGATTTTAGAAAAAATTTGCCGAAATTTTAAATTTAGGCCGAAAATGGCGTTTAGCCGCATTTCCTTATGGAGGCGCCAAGGGCGGTGAGCCGCTCGGCGATATTTTCATAACCGCGTTCGATTTGATAGATATTGTCGATTTCGGTGCGCCCCTCCGCCACTAGCGCGGCGATCACCAAAGCGATGCCGGCGCGGAGATCCGAGCTGGTAAGCTGGCGGCCATAAAGCTTGGTCGGGCCGTTAACGACCATGCGGTGCGGATCGCACATAATGATATCGGCGCCCATTTGCGAGAGCAGATCGGCATACAACAGCCGGCGGTCAAAAATAGTTTCATGGATCAAAGCCGAGCCTTCCGCCTGAGTCATTAAGACGGCATAAGGCTGCTGCAGATCAGTCGGAAATCCCGGGTATTCATGGGTCTTGATGCCGAAAGAATTTATTTTTTTAGCCGGTTTTATTTTGATCCAATCCTCGCCTTCTTCAAAAGGAATTCCTAAGCGATGTTTAAAAATTTCCAACAGGACCCGAAGGTGTTCGGGGACGCATTTCTTGATCAATATTTCTGAACGGGTAGCCGCGGCCATGATCGCGAAAGAACCGGCTTCAAGGCGATCCGGCATAACCGCAAAATTACCGGCGGAAATTTTTTCAACTCCTTCAATGGTTATGGTCGGAGTGCCGGCGTTGGAAATTTTCGCGCCGCAAGAATTAAGATAATCAGCCAGAGCTTTGATCTCCGGCTCCATGGCGCAATTTTTAAGAATTGTTTTGCCTTTGGCCAAGGTTGCGGCCATAATCATCGATTCGGTGGCAGTGACCGCGATCAATTTATAAAAGAAGAATTCGCCGCCCTTAAGTCCGCCCTTGGCTTTTATGTGATAATAGTTATCTTTAATAATAACTTCCGCTCCCAGGGAAGAAAAGCCGTCCAAAAAAACATCGATCGGCCGCTCTCCGGCGCCAATGACGCAGCCGCCCGGATGGGGAAATTTAACTTCGCCGAAACGCGCCAAGAGCGGCGCGACGAACATTATTGAAGCGCGGAATTTATTGGCGATGGCCGGATTCAATTCTGTTTTTTTGATGCTGGCAGAATCAATTATCACCGTGCCTTTTACCGGATAGTCAATCTTGGCGCCCAAATCTTCCAGTAAGGCCAGCGATTGTTTGACATCTTCGATCTCCGGCAGATTGGTGATAGTGATTTTTTCCAATGACAAGATCGAGGCGGGAATGATCTTTAAGGCCGCGTTTTTCGCGCCTTTAACTTCGATTTCGCCCGATAATTTTGCCGGACCATTGATGATGAATTTGGACATATTTTTCAGAGAACATAGAGCATAAATCAAAGAGCAATATTTATTTGCTCTTTGCTCTTTGTTCGTTGTTCATTGTTATTAGCATAGCTTAAGCTTGGCATTATTTCAACCCACTTAAAGCAAGGGTTGATTTTGAAGCTGTTGTCAAGATTGCTTTTTACTTGGGGCGGTGGTATGATGAACTTAAGCAAGCTAATAATAGCCAGTTAAAGAAGGGGTTATCAATTTTTTGATAAAAACTTCACTAAATTTATGGAGTGGTTAAAGAAACTTTTCGGAGGAAAAAAACAAGAAGCGGCCAAAGAGGCGCCGCTGAACGCGCCTAAAGCTCCCGAGATGCCGATGGGTGGAATGCCGGAAAACAAGCCGATGAGCGGCACGGGAATGACCGATCAATCGGAAAGCGAAGATATGAAATAAATACGGTTTAAAAATAATCAGCCTGAATCAATGAGCTGATTATTTTTTTTACCCAAATTGCTGCATTGCTAAATTGTTAAATTGTTGCGCAACGAATTTTAATGTTTAACAATGTAGCAATGTAACAATTTAACAATTTTTTCATCTGTAGCAAATTTTTATACACCATCCGCATTTTTCGATTTCCGAATTTTTTGCTATCATAATAGTATGAAATTAATCGATACTCACGCCCACGTCAATTTCAAGAAATTTTCCGCCGATGCCGATCAGGTTATTCTCAACGCTTTGAATAACGAGACCGGCATGATTATTGTCGGCGCGGATTATAAGACTTCCAAACGGGCGCTGGATCTGGCCAATAAATACGAAAAAGGCGTTTATGCCGCGGTCGGCTTGCATCCGGTGCATCTGGAGGATATCACCGAAGCCGGCGAGGACGGCCGTGAAGTTGTCCGCGTCCGGGCGGAAGAATTCAATTATGATAATTACGAAAAATTGGCCGAGTTCGAGAAAGCCGTCGCGATCGGCGAGATCGGCTTGGATTATTATCATCTGAAATTGTCGCCCGACCTGGAAAATTCCAAAAAGAAGCAGAAGGAAGTTTTGGTCAAACAATTATTGCTGGCGCGGAGTTTTGATTTGCCGGCGATCGTCCATTGCCGCGTCGCGCACGACGACTTGCTCTCAACTCTAAAAAAATTCAAGGAAGACTATAAAGAAAAAATTCCATTGGATAAGCCCTGGGGAGTGATCCATTGCTTTTCCGGCGACGAAAACCTGGCCTGGGAATATTTCAAGCTCGGCTTTTTCATCTCTTTCACCGGCATCATCACTTTCAGCCAGCAATGGGACGACTTGATCCGCAAAATGCCGGCCGATAAATTCATGGTGGAAACCGATTGTCCGTTTATGACGCCCGAACCGTTCCGCGGCCAGCGTAATGAACCGGCCTTAGTGACTTATGTGGCCGAGCGCATCGCGGCTATCCGCGGCGTCGAGCCTGACCGCATCGCCGAAATCTCCACGGAGAATGCGAGAAGATTTTTTGGAATTAATTAGTCGCTTAGTTGATTAGTTAATTAGTTGAATAACAAATCAGCTTCTTATGATTGATAAACTTTGTTTAAATAACAACTAAGTACCTAATCGACTAATATACTAATAATTTTTGCGGCGCCCTTGACAAAGGCGCTTTTTTTGTGGTAGAAACATAAGTTGATCTTTGAAAAATAAATTCTCACAATATAGAGGAGGTTGATATGTCATTGAAAGCTTTTCTTCGAACAGTTTCGGTGTTGTTAGCGGCGGGATTGACTAGTTTTGTTTGGGTTTTCATCTTGATTAATGATTTCGAAACAAACAAGGCGTTTTTTATCGGTCATTCGATAGGGCCGAAGATTATGATCATTCTTTGCGGTCTTGGCGTATTTCTGCTGCTTTGGTTGGTTTTCGAAATGATAGGCCTGGCGATTTTCGAGCGGTTTAAACCTGTGTGTTTGATTAAGGATGATTGCACCATTCTCTATTATTATGATAATGATGGCAGACTCACTTTTCGCGGCACTTTTTCGCCGGAAGGCAATGCCTGGGTAAATAACCTCTTGAGGAAGTTTACCGTCGCCGATATTTTCCGCCGCAATTATCATACTTTGCCGGTGGTAATAAATATCGATTTGGAAAACATTTATCCTTTGGGGCGCGAGGAGTCGCTGATTTTGCGAGTGGAAAATCTGTCGGTTATTTTCACCGACCTGAACAACAATAGCGTTAAGCCAGTAATGGATTTGTTTATTCGCTATAAGGACACTGACGTTGTTGAGGCGATGAAAAAGCGGATTATCGAGGCTTTTACGGCGACCGTCACCAAGGGAGTGCACGCGCAAGGAAGAATGGCAACTGTCAGCATTGACCTGAAAGATACTTTTATCGATGTTGTTAATCTTGTTCTGAAAAACGAACTGTACAAGCTCAACGGCCCCAGCTTTGATTTTACGGCGCTGATTGAGTATCAATAATGTACTGAGCTCTGCCGGCAGGAAGCAATTTCCGCCGGCCTTTTTTTACTACGAATGCTACGAATTTAGATAATCCGAATTATATTTACTACAAATGCTACCTGCCTGCCGGCAGGCAGGCGAAAATAGATTATCCGAACTATGTTTAGTTACTTAGTTAATTGGTCAATTGGTTGAATAGTAAACAAATTTTTTTATTGATAAAGTTTGCTTCGCCACAACTAAGTACCTAATTTACTAAGATACTAATAATATTTGCGGCGCCCTTGACAAAGACGCTTTTTTTGTGGTAAAAATCAGGGTTGATGTCTTTTTAAACTCGATCTTTCATAATAAGTAATATTCCTCAACTTTCATAACCTGAAAGGGGTTAGCATGTCTCTAAATATTTTTTCTTACTGCTTTTCCTTGGTGATCACCGCCTTGATCATGTTTGGCACTCATAGTTTTTTTCTTATCCCCGGTACGCCACAGACGATTTACATGATCATTTTGGTCATTCTTTGGGTGACAATGTCCGAAACGATCAAAGGTTTGTTGTTCCATTCAAGGGTAGCGGCGCTGGTGGAAAAGACCGGTACCATGCTGTTTTTCAAGAAGAAAAACAGATTCGTTTTCCGCGGCTGCTTCGTTAAGAATTATGAACTGACGGGAAAATTGACCATCGTCGATTCACAGCGGGATTTTATCGATCTGCCGGTAGAGATGATATTCAATCTGGAGTTTAAATCAGTCCGCGGTTCCAGATTGCTCTTGAAATTGGAAAAATTCACGGTCGCCTTTGACTTTCCCTGGGAACAAAGTGAGGGCATCAGGCTCTTGGATCGTTATCAGAACAAATATCTCGCGCGCAATGCGATTGAAGCTAAAATCAGGACAGCCGTAGGTGATGTTTTGGCCGAAGAGACGCAAATGACCGGAACGAAATTTTCGATCAATAACGATGAACTCCGGCTGATTATTTTGCAGAGGATCAGCGCGTCCTTAGAGGATGAATTCTATCATTATAAAGGCGATTGTCTGATGTCAATGGTTCTATAATGAGGTGAAGATGATGCCGGCGGGAAAGGATTTCCGCCGGCCTTTTTTTACTACGAATGAATCCGAATTTAGATAATCCGAATTATATTTACTACAAATGCTACAAAAATAGATTATCCGAATTTTATCTATCTCTACAAATGCTACAAAAATAGATTATCCGAACTATGTTTAGTTACTTAGTTAATTGGTCAATTGGTTGAATAGTAAACAAATTTTTTTATTGATAAAGTTTGCCTTTCCACAACCAAGTACCTAATTAACTAATATACTAATCCCTTTTGACATTTTTTCGGAAAAGATGATAGAATACCTTGACATAAAAATATTTGTGCAAACTTTGTCAAAATCTCAGAAAGGTTCTTTATGAAAAAAAAGCTTAAAGATTTGAACGCTGGCGATTATTTTATTTATGCGGCTCCCCATGACAAGTCGACAGAACATATACCTGTTTCCCTGTTGCAGCTTGTCATTATTGAGCCAAAATCTCTTGACGAGCCTTTGCCTTGGCCGAAAGGTATTAGGGAGCAGGGAATGGTTCGTAATCTCCGCGCGGAGCTTCTCGAAGAAGAGGTGATAATAATTTTACCGAGCTAAGGAATATTGGTTATTTTTGAGCCAAATAGTTAGATCCGTGCGGACATTCCGGCGGATTTTTTTGTAGAGAAATCCAATCTTGACAGCGCCGGAAGAAGTGATAAAATGAAGTATGCTTTTAGCACTTGACTTATTCGAGTGCTAATGAAAATTAATTAAGACAACATGATGCGAACCTACGAATTTTTCGCGAATACAACGAATAGATTTAACGAATTAATTCGATAAATAGTTCGCGGTATTCGCGTAAAATTTGTAGTATTCGCATTACTAAAGTTATGATAATGAAACCTCTCCATGACAATGTGGTCATCAAACCCGCTGTGGCGGAAAAAACCACCAAGGCCGGGATCGTTCTGCCGGACACGGTCGACAAAGGCAAGCCCGAACAGGGCACGGTGATGGCCGTCGGCGCCGGAAAAATTTTAGATAACGGAACAATCTCAAAAATGTCGGTCAAGGTCGGCGACAAAGTGATGTTCAAAAAATACGCCGCGGACGAGATCGAGATCGCGGGAGAAAAAGTCATCCTGATTTCCGAGGGAGATATTTTAGCTGTTTTAAATTAAAAATTACAAATTACAGATGACAAATTAGATATTTGTAATTTCTAATTTGTAATTTGTCATTATAAAATTACTATGAGCAAAACAATAATTTTCAGTGAGAAAGCGAGAGAAGCGCTGAAGCGCGGCGTTGATAAGCTGGCCGATGCCGTAAAAATAACTTTGGGACCCAAAGGCCGCAATGTGGTGATCGAGAAAGCTTACGGTGCTCCGGCTGTCACTAAGGACGGCGTGACCGTGGCCAAGGAAATTGAACTCGAAGACCGCGAAGAAAATATGGGCGCGGAAATCATCAAAGAAGTCGCGTCCAAAACCAATGAAGTTTCCGGCGACGGCACGACTACGGCGACGATTCTGACCCAGGCGATCATCGCCGAAGGTTTGAAATTGGTTTCTTCCGGCGTCAATCCGATCGAATTGCGCAAGAGTATTGAGAAAAAGGTGGCGGATATCGTGGCCAAATTAAAAGCTTCCAGTAAGACGATTTCCACCAAAGAAGAGATCACCCAAGTGGCCTCGATCTCGGCTAATGATCCGGCCATCGGCGCCAAGATCGCCGAGGCGATCACTAAAGTCGGCCGCGATGGCGTCGTCACCGTTGAAGAGGGCCAATCATTCGGCGTGGAAGTGGAAGTTGTGGAAGGCATGCAATTGGACAAGGGCTATGTGACGCCGCATATGGTGACCAACGTGGAAACGATGAAAGCGGAAATGGAAGATCCTTATATTTTGATCACTGATAAGAAAATCGCCGCGCTCGGCGAAATTTTGCCATTAATGGAAAAGATGGTAGCAGTCGGCAAGAAAGACCTGGTGGTGATCGCCGAAGATATCGAAGGCGAAGCCATGGCGACTTTTATCGTCAATAAAATGCGCGGCTCTTTCAATGTTTTGGGCGTCAAGGCTCCGGGTTTCGGCGATCGCCGTAAAGCCATGCTCGAAGACATTGCCATTTTGACCGGTGGCGCGTTTATTTCCGAAGAGCTTGGTTTGAAAATGGAAAATGCCGAGATCACCGACCTGGGCCGGGCCCGGCGCGTCATCTCTTCCAAGGACACCACGACCATCGTTGACGGCAAGGGCGATGTCAAAGAGATCAAGGATCACATCGAAAAAATCAAAAATCAAATTGAATTAAGCGAGTCGGATTTTGATCGTGAAGAATTGAAAAAGCGCCTGGCCAAATTGTCCGGCGGCGTGGCCGTGATCAAAGTCGGTGCCGCGACCGAAACGGAAATGAAAGAGAAAAAAGACCGGATTGAGGACGCGCTGAACGCGACCAAAGCCGCGCAGGAAGAGGGGATTGTCGTCGGCGGCGGCTTGGCTTTGGCCAAAGCGAGCGATATTTTCACCAATTTGATCGGCGGCAAAAAGGAAGAGGACGCGGGCGCGAAGATCATCGACAACGCGATACTTGAACCGATCAAACAGATCGCCAAGAACGCCGGCAAGGACGGTTCGCTTATTTTATACAACATCATCCGCGAAAATTCTTTGTTGAAGGATGATAAGAAACGCAATATCGGCTACAATGCCATGGATGATAAATTCGAAGATTTGTTCGAAGCCGGGATCGTCGATCCGACCAAGGTTGTCCGCACCGCGCTCGAAAACGCCGCTTCGGCCGCGATCATGTTCCTGACGATCGAAGCGGTGGTCTGCGAGAAACCGAAGGACAAGAATTGCACCTGCGGCGGAAACGATGGGCAGGGAATGATGTAGACGGGAAGTAAAAAGTAAAAAACAAAAAGTAAAAAATATTTGCCATGCGGCAGTCTCCCGACAGGGGACTGCCGCTTTTGGTTTGACAACAATGTTCTGATTTGCGCCGCAAGTTCGCAGCAGTCCGCTAATCGCGAGACTGCTGCACGGCAAAAGTCAGATATTTGCCATGCTATTTGCCACGCGAAATATTTGTCATGCGGCAGTCTCCCGTAAGGGGACTGCCGCTTTGATTTGGCAGAACGTTTGAGGTCGCGCCGTAAATTTGCAGCAGTCCTCTTCGAGAGACTGCTGCATGGCAGAATGAGCCGCTTTTCTTGTGAAGGGATTTTTATTTTTTTGTCAAACTGTACAAAAAATGTGCACACAAGTTATACACAACTTGAATTACAAATTATAAATTATAAATTACAAATTGTTCATAATTTTAGCGTCTAACAGGAATCGTTTTCTAAATAGCTAATAATAAATAAAAAAATTCTCTAAAATTTTCATTTTTTTCCCGCAAAAAAGGCTTCGGAAGTGATATAATTATATTGTATATACAATATATGCGAAGGGGACTTTCAGCGCGACAAAAAGCGGGAAAAACAAGGCCTCGGTTTTTTGGTATTCGGGCAAAGAATGAACGGAGCAAAAAAATCCGTCCCGGCTTTGTTATTTCGGCGTATTTTTCCAGGATCTTGATCATCGCCTTTTACTTGTTCGCGATCGGCGGTTTTATTGTTGTCTTGAACAAATCTTTGCAGGCGACCGGCAATGACAATGTCGCGACGGTAAATTTTTACGCTAATGCCTCGCGGGTCGAAGAAGCGGGAAATTCCTGGACGGGGATCGACCGGGTTTTGGGCGCGCCGCAAGTAACTGATTCGGGCGAGGCTGGCGATTTCAACTCTGACAATTCGGTGATTTATTCCGGCGGCCGGCAATCTTTGATCGGCGAAAATTTCACCACTCAGGATTTTATCAAGAATTCCGCGCCGACCATGGCGCAGTCGACCTCAACCCCGCAACCGGTTTTGGAAAATAATATTTCCACTACCACCGAGCAAAATATTTTTGCTTCCAGTTCTGAGCCGGCGATACCGGCGGCGATAATTTCTTCTTCAACCGCAGGAACGCAAGATTTCGCGTTCCTGCCAGCCACCAGCTCTTCGGCGAATAATTCAGGTGAACAAAATATTTCCCCGGTTCCGCCGGATAATTCTGCGCTAGCCGATCCGGCCTCAATCGTTCCGGATAATGGCGCAAGTTCTCCGGCTGTTTCCGCTGAATCCGAATCTGCCGCTCAAACTCCATCAGCGCCGCCAGCGGATGATTCGCCAGCTTCAGCGGCCGAGAGCGCCGCGCCGAGTTCCGCTGATAATCCATCCGCCGCGCCGACCAACGAAACACCGCCAGCCGAGGCGCAAAATCATCTGCCTGATTCCGCGCCCGCCCCGGGCGAGCCGAGCCAAGCCGCGGAAAGCAGAGCGGAGAGTGATAATTCCGGCGGGCCAATATCCTGGTTAAAAGAATTAAAGAATATTCTGGCAATAAGCAAAAAACAGATCGGCGAAACCTTGCTCGGGCGATTGGCTTTGGCCGCTTCGCAATGGGGATCGAATGCCGATGACCGCAATATCCTTTTCGGGCCGTTTAAGAGCGCGCAGATCAAAGTTTCAATAGCCGCGATCGAGCGGGCGGTCGATGAAAACAGCGCGGCAACTTCATCCGGAGCGATCGTCCCGCCGGCAGCCGGTTCGACCTCAACTTCAGCGTCAATGGAAAATAACGCGAATGATCAGCCCGCCGCCGCTGCCGATCAAGCGGCGGGCGGCGAAAATAGCGCGGCTTCTTCTTCGGTAAATTCGGATTCAAGCGCCGGCGTTATCCAAAAGCTTTTGGATTTTTTCGCTCCGGATCCGGCCGGCGCGCAAGAAAATGATCCGGCCGCCCCCGGCGCGCCGATCACCATTTGGTATTCTTTTGCTGATGAAGGCGGCGGCAATGTTTGGCGGGAACTCGGCACGATCGACGCCAATAGCCTCGCTAATGCCGAGCGCGGCGGCTATCTCGTTTTTGACGCGCCGTTCTTGAATGACTGGCGCGACTTGGATAATTTGCGCTTGAAGTTTGCCGGAAGCGCGCCTGCCGGAGGAAACTTCCAGGCTTATCTGGATAGTGTTTGGGTGGAAATTGCTTACCAGAACGGAGCGGAAAAAGTTCCTGACCGACCGAAAAATACCGATAAGGATAAATTGAATATCGATGGCCGGGAAATAAATTTCATCTGGACCGATAACAACAGCAACGAGAATCTGATCATCAAAAGCGATCAAAAAAAATATTTTGGCTTAACTAACGCCCAGATGTATTTCAGCGTGGAAAATACCGGCGTCAGAAACGAAGACATTAAGTTCCAATTTTATTTTCCCGCCGCCAGTTCGTCGGTGATCAAGCTGAACGAGCTGGTGCCGCACAGCCCTTATTTGACCGAGGTGCCGAAATACGAAGCGCAAATTTACGATTGCGCCAACGGCTGGGACAAGCGGGAAAATATTTGGACTTGTTATCCTTCGCTGGAGCAGCGCGCCTGCGATGAAGTCAGTCCGAACCGGCGCTATTGCCGGATTAACGGCGTGATGACCGGCACGGAGGAAAAGATCCAGTATGCTGATCGCTGGCAAGAAGTCGGTTTGGATGGCGAAGCGATCGCGCCGCAGGAAGGATTGCTGCAAAGGCTGCTGGGCTTGGGTCCGCAAGTAAAACAAATTCCGGATAATTTCAAAAATAGCCAAGCTACGGCGGCCAGCGTGACGATCGCGCCGGGCGAGGTAAAATATTTTAAAGCCAGCCTTGGCTTTCCGGCTAACTCGGAAGGGGAGTTTTATATCGAAGCGATCGGCAATAATAGCGGTTACGGCCTGCTTGACCCTTGGTGGAATTCGGGCTGGAATTACCGCTTGCCGATCACCATCGATAATTCGGGCAATGACGGCACGCTTGCCGATTATCAGTTTTATCTGGAAATTTCTTCTTCCACCAGCCGCGATTTCTGGCGCAACATCAAATCGGACGGCAGCGATATCCGTTTCACCAATTCCGAGCAAACAACTGAATTGCCTTATTGGGTCCAGTCGTTTGATTACACGGCCTCATCGGCGGCCATTTGGATCAAGGTCGATTCGATCCCGGCGGCCACCACCTCGAAGATCTATCTTTATTATGGCAATGGCGGCGCCAGCACCGCTTCCGACCAATTCACCCCGTTCACTTATTCGTCGCTCCAAAATATTTTTTATACGGCAAGCTCTTCGGCCGCCAAAACCATTAACGTCGTCAGCTTGATCGATAATAACCAGGTGCAATTGGATAACGGCACGGCGGTCAATTTGAGCCGCCAGCAGACTGCCGTGTTCACCGGTTTTGCTTCAACTTCGGTGATCAAAGCCAAGGGCCCGATCATGGCGAAATTATCCGGCAGCGCGGGTTTGGAATCGGCGATTCCGATTTCTTTCGCCGGCACTGATTTTGCCATTCCTTCCAATCGTAATTTGGAAAATTTTAATTTTTACGCGCCGTTCGCCGCGGCCAGCACTTCGCTCTATGACGGCGCAACTTTAAAGCAAACGCATTCGGTTAACCAAGACAGTGTCTGGGCAACGACGCAAGATATCGCTACTGACAGCATCGCGGTCATATCCAGCGATCAGCCGGTCTTATTTTCTTTTGCCAATAGCGGCCCGGGCGACAGCCTGCTCGGCTATCCGGCCACCAGCCGCGATCTTTACGGCGTGAAGTCGCGATACAATTTGATCGGCGCCAGCGTTGTTTCCTCTTTTTCCATTTTTTGCTCGAGTAATTCTTCGACGACGATTTCCGCTTTGGCCGTTGGCGCTTTGCAGCCCAACCAAATTTGTTTAGGCGGGGTGAAAGGCGCGGGCGACGCGGTTCGCCTCGGCGGAATCAGCGGCGCGATCAACGCCATCCAGCAAGATGAAGGCACTTCCAGCGAATCAGCGATCTTCTTGCCGTTCAAAGAATTTTCCAGCGAGTATATGCTGCCGACCAATGCGGCCCACATCGCCGTGGTTTGCGCGCCCGAAGAAGGTGTTGTCGCCTTGAGCGTTTATGATCAAAATAATAATTTCGTTTCCAGTTCGACTTGCGTTGGATCAGGCGATTATCCGGGCAAAGCTTATTTCGGCGCGGCCGATTCAGAAACTTATTTAGCCGGCTCAAGAATAGTTTCGACCGGCGGCCAGCCGTTTTATGCTTATTACAAAGATACGACTAGCGGAGGAGGGGAAACCAATTTATTCGGCGCGGTGCAAACAAGGAATTATTCCGCCCCGGATCCATCTTATGCTTTTGGCGCCCAGCAGATCGAAGGCCCGCCGACCGGCAGCATCAATTCGGCCGCGGAAAAATCTGATCGTTCCGGACGAGTCAATGTTTCGATCGCCGTTAATGATCTTTCGCGCGATGATTGCCGCGCCAAGATCGAATATGTCGAACAAGCCGGCGGCCAGTGCGATTTTGATTCGCCGCTTAAGCCGCTTTTGGACGAGAGTTCGATCAGCGCTGATTTTGGCGCGCCGATCATTACTAATGCCAACAGTTACCAGATCGGCACGACGAGCGGTTGGATCAGCACCGCCTCGGGGACGAATAATATTTTATTTGACTGGCTCTCGAAAAATGATCTGCCCGCAGCCGACGGAACTTATTGTTTGCGCTTGACCGCCAACGATAACATCAGCGACCAAACAACTCCGGCGACCACCACGGTCGTGATCGATAACGCGGCGCCGGCTGTTCCGGGCGATTTGACTTTGGATTCCAAAACCGGGACAAGCGTGACTTTGAAATTTGCCGCCACTTCCACTGATTCTCATTTCAAGGAATATCGAATTTATTATAAGCAATACGACGGCACGCCGGTGAACACGGCGGGAACTTTGTTCGGTTCGTCCTCGGATATCAATCTGGCCGACGAGAATTTTAATCGCGCCACCACCACGACCATCACCGGCTTAATTACCGGATTAAAATATACTTTCAATCTTTTCGCTTACGATACTTTGGGCAACCTGGCCAGCTCGACGACCGGCGTGGACGCTACGGCTAACGACGCGCCGACCGCTTCGTTCAATTCAGCCGCGGAAAAAACCGACGGCTCCGGTACGGTGGATATTTCTTTCACCGCCGACGATGTTGATCATGACAACACGGTGCGCGCTAAGCTGGAATACCAGGCCGGCTCGCAATGCGATTTTTCCACTTCGAGTTTGGCGACTATCGACGGGAATAATTTGACGGCGACTTTCGGCACCGTGCACCGGGATAACGATGAAACTTATCGCCTGGGCACCACTTCGTATTATATCTTAACTTCGCTCGGGGAAAATACGATTAATTTCGATTGGCTCTCGGCAACCGATGTGCCGACCGCCAGCGGAACGTATTGTTTGCTGCTTACCGCCAACGACGGCGTTGATGATCAGCTTAGCTCGTCAACCATGGTCGTTGTTTTGGATAATATCAAGCCGACGACGGCGGGAAATTTATTAATCGGCAGTTCGACTGAAACTTCCCTCGAGCTTCTTTTGCCGACCGCGCATCTTGCCCAGGATAACAATGAGCCAGCCGCCGCGGCTTATAAAATTTTCTACAAAGCCGGCACTGCTGGCGTTTCGACCTCTGATACGCCATTCACGAGTTCGGCTTTGGACGCTTATGATTTCAACGGCTCAAGTTCGGTGATCGTCGCCGGTTTGAGCCCCGATACCCATTACGTTTTCAATCTCTGGGCTTACGATTCTTTCGGCAACAAGGCTTCTTCGACCGAAGTGACCGGGCGAACTGACGCGGATCTGACTAATAAATCTTTGCTGTTTATTGATCCGGAAACGACCGGCACCACGACCAATATCGCCGTGGCGGATAATTCCAGCGCCTGGAATTTCCGCGCCAAAGTGAGCGACGTCGACGGTTACGCGGCGATCAGCGACGTAACTCTGCGCTTGGCCGACGAGCTGGATAATTCGCCGCCGTTTGATGATTTGAAATTCACCTGGACCCGCTCGACCGGAGCTTTCGCCGAAACCGGCGCCGATGCCAATAGCGCTTCGAGCCTTTCCGGCTTAAGCACCTCCACTTGCGCGGCTAATTCCTGCACGGTTGATTTTAAAATTATTTTTGCCAATACCTTTGCCACTTCCTCGGTTGATTACTCCGGCGAACTTTATTCCACTGATGCTTCCTTGCGCACGGCCGAAGATGTTTTTGATAATCTTTTTCAAATCCGCAAGAGCTGGCTGGACCAGCGGCATTATCGCTGGCGGAATGACAACGGAAGCGGATAAAAATAATTTTTAAATTTTTGTAATTTTTAAATTTTTAAAAAGCGGTAAATTCGAGATTTAAAAATTAAAAATTTAGATTTATTTCAAAAATTATAAAAATTAAAAATTTAAGAGATAAGAGAGAAGCAGGGAGCAAAGTAAATGTTTTCTAAAATAATAAAAAATAAATATACCAAATATGTTTTAGCGGGCGCGATTGCTGCCTTGCTTGTTTTTGTTTATGCCAATTACGTGACCGAGGCGGCGCGGCCGAGCACGGCGACGGCGGGTAATTTATCTCAATACAACAACAGCACCTCTACCCCGGCCGGCAATGGAGCTTTTTACAATAACAGTACGATCAATTTCAAAGCCACTACCACTGATCCGGATAAAAATTCTTTAGCCATGTATTTTAATTTGGCTTCGACCTCCGGCACGCTGCTTTCGGCGACGACGACCCCGGCTAATCCCTGCCAGACTTATACGGCTTATGCCAGCTGCGCCAGCAAAGTTTGGATGAACTCGACCGCTTCCACTTCTACCTGGTATCGCCCCGACTTTCCTTATCGCGCTAAGTTCATTGTCCAAACCGCCGGGGTGGGCGGATCACTGACCAATTTTCCGATCTATCTGGATCTGGCCCGTTTTGGCGGCGCGAACGGTTTTTGGTCGCACACCAAAAGGAACAGCGACGGCGGCGACATCGTCATCACCAATTCCACCGGCACCAGATTGCCGGTCGAAGTCGTTTCGCTTTCCACTTCCACTCGGGCCGGCGAAGTCTGGTTCCGCGCCGATGCCATTTCTTCGACTTCTCCCATAACTTTTTACATGTATTATGGTTCTTCCACCGCCTCCCAGCCCGCCTCTTCCACCACCTACGGCGCCCGCAGCGTCTGGTCCAATAGCTATCTGGCCGTCTATCACTTGGCCACTGATAATTTCAAAGATTCGACCGGCAATTATAACGGTACTAACGTCGGCACTACCAACACCACCGGAAAATTGGGCGTTGCTAAAAATTTCAGCGGCACGGCCCAGGCGATCAGCTTGGCCGATATTGATGTGACGACTGGAGCGACTTATTCGGCTTGGGTGAATCATGGCACCTTGGTTAACTATGCTAAGATCATCGCCAAAACGCAAACTACTGCCGTCGCGCCTTACACGATCTTCAACTTAGGCGTTGACGCTTCGGCCAATAAATTGGGGCACGCGGAAATGGCCTCGGCCGGAACAGCCTATCATGCTTATACTACTACCGTCCTGCCTACGACTTTTTCTTACGTGGCCGGAACTTTTGATGGCCAGAATTTGCGCGCTTATTATAACGGCGCTGTTCAGGGAACCACCCCTCGCGTTGGCACGATCGATACCAATAACGACCCGACCCAGATCGGCCGCTCCTATTTCGGCGGCGCCACCACCGAATATTGGACCGGCGTCATTGATGAAGCCCGCATCGCTTCGGTCGCCCGTTCCGGCAAATGGCTCTTGACGGAATATAATAACCAAAACTCTCCCGGCACTTTTTTTGGCACCACCACTGAACAAACTTTCGCCTCGCCCCATAAGTTCGTCAAAATAACGGGCGTTCCCGACAATGGCTACAAGTGGCAAGTTTTGGGCTGTGATTGGGAAGGCTGTTCTACCAATTGGACCGCGTTCAACGGTACGACGCCGAACTTTACCGTGGATACGACTAAGCCGACCAACCCGGCCACTTTAACTTTGAGCAAAAAAAACGACAGCTCGATCACGCTTAATTTAGGAGCAACCTCGACCGATACCAATTTTTATCAGTATAAGATATATTACAAAGCCGGTTCCTCCGGTGTGGCGGAAACCGATACGGCCTTTGGCTCTTCCACCAGCCCCGGCGACGCGACTTTTACCAATTCAAATTTTTCCCGCCATACCACGACGACCATCACCGGCCTGGCCGCCAATACCGCTTATGTTTTTAGAATTTGGGCCTATGATAAAGCCGGCAATAAAGCTTCGAGCAGCGGCGAATACTCCACCGCGACGAAAAATTTTCCCGCCATTGCTTCCGGCTTGAATCAATATAAAGCCGACGGCACGACCGTGATCACCAATGATACCTGGGTGATGCAAGATGAAATTTATCTTACGGCCACTTCCACCGACCCTGATTCCGATGCCATCACGCTTTATTATCAATTGGCCACGACGAGCGGAACTTACCTTACCGCCACCACGACGCCGGCCGGCGCCTGTTCGTCGGGAACGACTTACGCGGCTTGTCCTGCTCGGGTTTGGCAGACGCTGAGCCAGACCAAAAAAGTCGATTTAAAAACCGTCGCTGACGGCCAATACAAATGGCAGGTACTCGCTTGCGATGCTGACGGTTGCGCGCGAAATTGGAAAACTTTCAATGACACTGTTCCGAATATCAAAATCGATACGCTCGCTCCTTCCGCTCCCAATCCTTTGACCCGCCTTGCTTCCACCACCGTTTCGATCAAGCTCGGCTTCCCCGCGGCGGTCACCGAAGGCAATTTCTATCAATACAAAATATTTTATCGCCTCGGTTCCACTACGCCGATCCATGAAACCGATTCGCTCTGGGGTTCGAGTTCGGATGCCAATCTTTCTTCGCGAACTTTCAACGGCAAGTCTTCTACCACCGTC
>JAQTUZ010000017.1 GCA_028707065.1 Patescibacteria group bacterium
ACCAATTCAGCGCGCAAATTCATATTACCCTGTAAAAACTGCCAAAAGCTTTCGATCAAAATTTTAACCCCCTTGTGCTCTTCAATTTGTCCAACGTACAAAAAAGAGAAAACATCATTTTTAGACCTTGAGCCCTGCGCCTTGAACCCTGCGCCCAAAAAATAATTCGGTAAAACTTTTGTTTGCGAATTTTTGAAAAATCCGCGCTTCGAATGCTCGTCTAAAAGCCATTGGGAAGGCGAGATAACGACTGCGGGCGAACCCAGCAAAAAACGCGTAATTGTCTGATAAATTTTTGCCGGCAGCGAATTGACCATTTTTTCTTTTCCCCAGATCATCAAGCCGGAAGGATGCAAAAGCTGGATATCGTGCAAAGTATGGATATGCCTGATTTTCATTTTTCGCAACAATCCCGGCAAGAGAAAACCAACGCCTTGCAAATTATGAGTAATGACCAAGCCTGGTTTTTTTTCTTGCAGAATTTTTTTTATTTTGGCGCGGTTAACGAAATTGAAAATATCCCAAAGATGCCAAAAGAATCGCAGCCAAAGCGGATATTTTTCCAGATTATAAAAAATCGAGGATAGATAACACGCTTTATCGGTTCGGGATCCGATCGGCGCGGTAGCAATGACAAAAACCTCATGACCTTGTTTTTCCAAGCCCTCAACCGTTTTCTCGGCGATCTTTTCGGCCCCGCCGCGGATCCAGGGAGCGTAAAGATTATTGATGATGACTATTTTCATTGTAATTAGTCGCTTAGTCAATTGGGTACTTAGTTGAATAGTAAAAAAATTTCAGGACATTTAACAAATTCTACACTCAAACTAATTAACCAATTCACTAATTAACTTATTGCTAATTTTTTCCAGACTATATTTCTCCTCCGCCAACTTCCTCGCCGCTCTTCCCATTTCTACTCGCCTTTCCGAATTTTCCATTAAAAATTCCATTTTCCCTTTCAGATCATAGGCATTGCCCGGACGGACAAGCATGCCTTCCTGACCGTTGATAAAAACTTGGCGCACGCCGGGCAGATTAGAGGCGATCACCGGCAGACCCGAAGCCATTGCTTCCAAAAGCACAATGCCAAAGGCTTCGCCTTTATTTACCGAGGGCAAGACGAAACAATCAGCTGCTTGATATTTCTTCGGCAATTCTTCATCACTGACTAGGCCGGCAAAAATAACTTTATCGGATAGTCCTAATTCGCGCGCACGATTTTCGTATTGTGTTTGGCAATCGCCGCCGCCGACGATCTCCATTTGCCAATTTTCCCTATCTTTATCCAATAAACTCAAGGCGTCAAGCAAAATATCAATACCCTTAAAATAATGGGCTTTATCCAAGCCGCCGACAAAAAGGATCTTGAAAATATTTTCTTTTTCCTCTGGCTCAAGATATGGCGAAGCGCTTTCTGGCGGCGCGGCCGGCTTGAATCTTTCCGCATCAACGCTGAAAGGAATTTCTTTTATTTTATCCTGGCTGGCCGCCCAAATTTCCCGTGGCATATTCGCCTCAGCGTAATCGCGCGAAGCGCAAACGATCAAATCAGCTTGCTTAAATAGCGACGGCATGATTAGCCGTGAAGGCCATGACAAAATTTTCAAAAGTGGCGAGGAAAATTCCGGCTCCATGTGAAAATGAACGACCAGCCTGGTTTTATTATGCCAAACAAACTTTTTTAAGAGCCAGACGATTTCCGCGGCGCCGAAAAAAGGATAATGCAGAAAAACCAGATCAAAATTCTGCAGACGCCAAAACAGTTGCGGTAAAAAACCTCCGTTGCCGATTTTAGGAAACGCTTTGAGGCGAATCACTTCTCCCTGCCCCCCACTGTAACACACCCCGTCTCCGCCAGGGGCGGATCCACCCCTCTCGAGAGGGGACTTATAATTAATAGTAAAAGTTTTTACTTCATGATGAGCCGATGACAAAACGCGCGCCGTCTCCAGCGCGCTCGTGCCGATGCCGCCTTTATAGGGCGGATAAACGCAAACTATTTGGGCGATCTTCATTGGATTCGTCTGCCGCACTGCGAATGCGGCTCATCCGAATTAAAATAATTTAGGCAAGTGTTATGACATTCTTTCCTTGCTAAACAGCCATTTTTGCCAAAGAAAGGCAATGACAAAAACCGCTAAAGCTTCTAAGACATCAATTGTTCCGACTTTTTTATTGATGATAAAAGCAATCGATAGCACGACAGCAGGAAGAAGAAAAAGAAACATGTCGCTTTTTAATTTGTCCGTAAAAGCCAATTGCAAGGTCAAGTCCATATTCCCTTCTCTTTCTTTTTTCTTGGCCTGAACGCGCCACAGCTTCAAGTTGACCAAAAAAATTATGGCCAAGACTGCCAAGGGCGCCAATGATTCCAAAATCCGGCGAAAATTGGCAAAGTTATCTCCCGAGATAAAATAAAGAATGGTAAGGCCGATGATAATTATTCCGAAAATAAAATTAATAAAATCAATCGCTATATCTTTGGCTGACAACATAAGATAAATTTTTAAATTTAATTATTAAAATTTAGAATTTATTTCGGATTTTGGATTTTGTGCTTCGGATTTTACATCTTTTTCTTTTAAGGCAATTTCCCGAACTACCTTAGTCATATCTTTGTCCATCTTTTCGATTTTCAAGCGCAGGCGGAAATTCATATAGAACAAGACGGCTACGGCGGCGTAAAGAATGATCTGAATGCCGGAAGCGGAAAAACCCAGCGCCGCCGCCAGCCGGTCCAAATCTTTGACAAAGATCACGCCCAAGCCGGCGATAAACCAAAAGACCAGCCAAAAAATAAATTCATTGGCGGAAACCCCGGCGCGCTTTTTCAAAATAAACAAGCGAAAAACAAAAAACAAAATAATAATCAAAGCAATTGCCTGCTGAAGCATAAATTATAAATTATTAATTATAAATTATAAAAAATAAATCACGAGAAAATTTATCATTTATAATTTATAATTCATAATTGTCGCTAGTCCATTAATTTTGCCAAAATTATATCTTTTATAATCCTTATTCCGCCGGAAAATTTTTGGCCGAAATCGTGATAAGTTACCTTGATCGGCACTTCTTTTATTTTAATTTTATTTTTGACGATCTTGTATAATATTTCGCTCGCGTGCGCCATTCCTTTCTGATTAATCGGAATTTTCCGCCAGGCCGCGGCGGTCATCGCCCGAAAACCGGATTGCGGGTCGGTCAGTTTTACTCCCAAAAGCAAGCGGTTGACCAGGCGCGCAATCGGCATGATCACTTTTTTCTTAAAGGGCGGCATATTCGACTCTTTGCCCAGAAAACGCGAACCGAGCACCGCTTCGGCTTCGCCGGCAAAAAGCGGCGCCAAAACTTCGGGAATATCATCAACCGAGAATTGTCCGTCCGCGTCAAAATGAAAAATTATATCCGCGCCGTTTTTTAACGCATACTGATTGCCTGTTTCCAGCGAAGCGCCCTGGCCGCTATTTATCAAATGCCTTAAAACCGTGGCTCCGGCCGCTTCGGCCAATTGGGCCGTCAGATCGGTTGAGCCGTCATCCACGACAACCACTTCCTCTGCCAACAGCTTAACTTTAGCTACTGCTTCGGCGATATATTTTTCCTCATTTAAGGCTGGAATTACACAAAAAATTCTCATAAAATCTTACTGGCGAGGAAATCCTTGCCCAGATCGCCTCGAAATCTTCTTGGCTATTTATCATATCATTATTTATCTAAATTAGTAAACAAAAACCTCGGATTAAATACCGAAGTTTTTTATATTTTTTGGCTAATTCATGCTTTAAATTACCTGGTCGCGCCGGAATAGGCGATCGCGCGGACGACGTTCCAGGCCAAAGCGTTGACCGGGGTGTGCCCATAATAATAGCGGAAAATTCGGGCAGCGATCACCTCGCTGGCTAAATTACGTTGCCGCGGTATTAAGCCGTAAGCGATAACCATTACCGCATTCTGATCATAACTATTGGCCAGTACAGGGTTGCGGCCATAGATTTTTTTAAATTCAATTTTAGCTTGATTTTCCGAAGTTGCGCTGCGCTCGCTGGGCCAGCGGCCGTTAGCGATCTTGATCACATCTGACCATTCTGCCTCGGAGTTAGGCAGCCTGCCATAGGCTTGGAAATAGGAATTGATCACTCCGGCCCGTTCGCCGGCGCCTAAACGCCGGGTGCTCTTGGTTCCGTAAACGATAAAATTATTGATCGCTGTTTTTTCCGTTGCGGTAATTTTACTATCTTGATTTAAAATTATTTTGTATTTGATCAAACCGGCCTGTTCCTTGGCCGCGTCGGCCGTCTGGCCCAGATCGGCTAATAAATCTGGAGCGTTGTTAGCGCTGACGATCCCGGCTTCCGCGGCGATCTCTGACAAAATATTGCCAGCCGGAGCGGCAGGGGCAGCCGGAGTTATCGGAATGGCCGAAGCGGCGCCGCAAACCTTTGATCTGGTTGCCTGCTGGGCGGTTGTCAAAGCGCAAAACATCGGAGATTGGCTTAAAACATCGCGGTATTGCATGCCGTTAGCGCAATTTCCCCAATCACCATAACTGACGTTGGAGCAATAAGGAGCGCTGAAGTTGCCGCTGTTGGTGGGAATAAATTCAAATGAGGCGCTTACGGAAATATCACTGATAATATTAGTGTCAATGCGGGGATTACTGGTAGAGCTGTCGCTCCAGCGGACAAATCGGTAGCCGGAATTTGGCGAGGCGGTTATTGCCGAGCCGCTGGCGCCGGAATTCACCATCTGCGTGCTGCTGCCAATGATCGTACCGTGAGCTCCGGCAGCATAGGCCAAGGTAAGACACTGGATTTGAACACTGGTCGTGGCCGAATTATCGGAATAATCGGAATCAATCAGCCAGGATTCATCTTCCTTGCCGAAAATAATATAGACTTTTCCGGCATGCTCTCCGTTATCATTATTATACCCCGCGCCGACCACAATATCGTCATACCCGTCGCCGTTCAAATCGCCGAACAACTCGGAGGCGCCGGAAACCTGCAATTGATCTTCATCAGCCTCGCCGACAAAGGAAGCGGCGGCCGAAGAAGCAATGGAATTATTCTTTGTCCAGCCGGCCGGTTTTCCCAGCATTAAATACAAATCACCCTTCAAGGTGACATCAGTGCCCCAACTATCAACCAAAAAATCAGCATAACCGTCGGCGTTAAAATCCCCGACGGCATCCACATCGCGCAATTTCTCCCTGTCTTTAACGCCCAAGAAGGAAGCATCGGAAGAAGTGCCGATCTCCTGATCATTTTGCCAGCCGGAAGTTTTTCCAAAAATCACGTAAATTTTTCCATTGCGGTCAAATCCTTGCGAGTTATGCGAAGCGACCAGGCCGAGATCATCAACGCCGTCGCCGTTGACATCGCCGATATTCCTGATTGATTGCAATTTGCTGTTGGCCATTTCACCGACGAAAGAAGCGTCGGAAGAAGTGCCGATCTCCTGATTGTTTTGCCAGCCGGAAGTTTTTCCCAAAATAATATAGGCCTTGCCGGAGTAGGCGCCGACTTGGCTGTTTTCATAACTCGCCAAGCCGATATCGTCAATGCCGTCGCCGTTAATATCTCCCAGCGGATTTTCATTAGCGCTGATATACCCTCCCAAATGGCTGGGCTCGGTTGCGCCGTTTTGAGGTTCGCCGATAAAAGAAGCGTCAGAATCGGCATTCTGCTGCCAGCCGGACGTTTTGCCGAAAAATATATAGGCTTTACCGGATGACGCTACGGCATATTTATCAATGATCATAAAATCATCAATTTCGTCGCCATTGACATCGCCCAATCTTAGCGCGGAATTACCAACTGCTTGCTCAAAAGAAAAATCCGAAGAAGTGGCCAGATTGCCGTTGATCGGCCAGCCGGAATTTCGGCCGAAGAGCAAATGACTATAAGCATCCGTAGTGTCCAAAATATTAAGATCATCATAGCCGTCATGATTTACATCGCCGACGTTAATGGAGCCCTGCGCCCCATAGAAAGAAGAGTTGAAAAAATCCGTCGAGCTGGCAACATCCACGCTTTTCGGCCAGGCCGAAGTCTTGCCCAAAACTATCCAAACCGGAAAAACATTGCCGTTGCCATCAGGACCTAAATCGGAAAAAACCAAATCATTAAGCCCGTCATGGTTAAGATCCATCGGGCTTGGCGCGTCAAATCCCAAAAAAATATCAGAACGATCATCGTGATAGATGGTAACATTGTCCGCGTCAGCCATGGTCACGTCTTTTTGCCAGACTGTCGGTTTGCCGAAAATCACGTCGACTTTTCCCGAAGCGTCATTTTCATTGGAAATGTTGATGGAAAAATCTTGATACCCGTCGCCATTAAGATCGCCGCCCGGACCGATGTTCCCAAAACCAGTATCATCCCCGGCCGCATCGCCAAGGAAAGAAGCATCAGCCGTGTCGCCGATACTCTCGCCTTTCGGTAAAACAATCGGCGTGGAAGTCGGCGTAAAACTTACCGTGGCGGTTGGGTCAACAACATTACCGCAGAAGCTTCCGGGAACTTGGGCGGTCACGGTTAAAACAGCCTGGGCGCCGGCCGCCACCGTGCCGATAGTCCAAATTCCGGAATCATGATCGTATGTTCCTTGAGAGCTTGAAGAGGATTGATAGATGAATTGGCCGGGGGCTTTGGCATTGGCCACCTGAATGCCCGGCACGTCATAATCGCCGTTATTAGCGACCGTAAAAGTATAAGTAATGGCGTCGCCCGGATCAGGAGTCGGATCGCTCACAATTTTAGTTAGCGATAAATCAGTAGAGCTGGCTTGCTGGCGGATGACGTGGAAGTTGGGAGAATAGTAGCGGTCGTTGATATTGTTGCCCTGGGAACTGAACACCCAATCATCCAGAATCGCTTTAGCGCCGCTTTCGACGTTGGTGATCGTGACGTTGGAAATAATAGTGCCCGAAGGATCCCAATATTTTTCCGGCAGGCCGTCATGGTCAATGTCGAGGAAAAAATCAGTCTTGCCGTCCCAATTGCCATTGAGCGCCAAAATCAAAGTGGTGGAGCCGTCCGGATCAGAAAATGTTTCGTAGCCGTTAACCGAATTACTGTCATTATTTTGCGCCTGTTCGAGATTGCCGTCGCCGTCGATATCGGCGTAAATAATATTGCCCGCGGCTTGAGTCATATCACGGGCCAAAGGAAAAATCAGCGAACATAAAAAAATAAAGATCAGCGCGATGAATTCCAATTTTTTTCTTGGCGAAATTTTTAACATATGAAAAATATTAATTAATCACCCTAAGAACTTCTTCGATCGAAATAAGTCCGCTTAAAGATTTGATCAGGGCGTCTTCAGCCAAAGAATAGCCGTCTTGCTTGGTTAATTCCTGCCGGATCGCCGAAAAATGTCCGGTCTTGATCAGATTTTTTACCGCCGGGGTAATTTCTAAAACTTCGAAAATTCCGACCTTTCCCGCCTTGCCCGAATTTTGGCAGCGCGGACAGCCGCGACTCTTGTAAAAAATCAGTTCTTCCGGCCGAAATATTTTCTCGGAAACGATCTTGTCCCGCTTAAGCCTGGGCAATAATTTCGCCAGCGATATTTTTTTTTGCAAGCGGCGCCAATGCTCTTGACCGGCCTTTTGCCTGGTCAAGCAATGGGGGCAATTTTTATCGACTAAGCGCTGAGTGATCGCCAATCCGGTGTTGGCTGAAAATAAAGATAAGGGCAACCCCAAATCGAGCAAAAATTCCAAAGTGCCAAGCAAATCGCGGCTGTAAAAACCAGCCAAAACAAAATGGCCGGCCGAGGCCAAATGAAAGGCCGCTGCCACAGTATCAAGATCATTGACCTCGCCGATCATCACCACGTCGGCATCTTGGCGGCGAATGGCGTTGATCGCCACCCTCGAGCCAAAACCGACCGAAGGATTTAACCGGCTTTGATTGATCTCGGGCAAATCCGCGGCCACGTCTTGCTCCACCGTGGCAATATTCAGTTCTCTGTTTTTGAGAAAATTGATAAAGCTATACAGCGTAGCGGTGCGGCCGGAATTATAATCGCCGATCACCGCCACCAATCCCTTTTTGGCCGCCAAATTCTTTTTAACTTTCTCCAGAGCCGGTTCGTTCAGCCCCAGCCGGCCGAGGCTAAGGAGCTCGAATTTTTCTTTAAAAAGATTAACCACGATCTTTTCCCCGGCTACCGTCTGGTGAACGCCCAAGGAAAAAATTATTTTATAACCCAAATAATCTTTTTTAAATCTGCCGCTGGTTGGCGAATTATCCGTGGGATAATTCAGCCCGGCCATTTCTTTTACGCCAACTATAACCGCCGGCTCGATTTTTTTGGACAAGAGCAGCGTTTTTTTCAATTCGCCGCCGGCCCTAAAATTTATCGCCAAATTTTTGGTTGTTGGCTCGAAATAAATCTCATCGGCCTCGCAACCGATGGCAAAATTAAAAATCTTGTCGATCACCCGCAAAACTTTGATATCCAGGTCGATTGCCAATTGCTCTTTTAAATTTTGTTTTAGTGATAACATAAAAAATAATAACCAATATTTAATATCCAATATCCAAAAAATATTACAATATTTCAATATTAAAATATTGTTTTAATTATTGGTTATTTATTATTGGATATTTTCTTCTATTCCCTTCAATCCCTTGCTCGCCCGCAGTTCATCGATGGTTTTTTCCAACCCCTTATCCAAAGTAACGACCGGCAGCCAGCCCAGATCATTGGTGGCGATCGTGATGTCCGGCAGGCAAAGTTCGGTCATAAAAAAATGCGCCGGCTCATAAACGATCTTCGATTGCGAACCGATCCGGTCGATTATCTTTTGGACCAGATCAACGAGCTTAACATCGACGTCTGAGCCGATATTGAGCGGTCCGACCAGGTCGGTTTCCATTATTTTCAGCGCCGCGTCGATCACGTCGGAAACATAACAGAAAGAAGAGGTAAAAGTTTCATCGCCATAGATCACCAAATCCTTATTGTCCAAAGCGTTGCTCACGAAATCCGGGATCATCTGATTGTCGTTCAAGGGCATGCGCGGCCCGTAGGTGCGGAAGACGCGGATGATCTTGGCGTCGATGCCATGCGTCTCCCGATAAGTATGGATAAAAGTTTCCGCAAAACGCTTGCCTTCATCGTAGCAGGCGCGCTCGGAAAGAAAATTCACCGCCCCGATATCATCTTCTTTTATCTTCGGGTTGCCCTCGCGGCGCGGACCATAAACCACCGAGGAGGAAAAATGCAGCAGCTTGGCTTCGTATTTTTTAGCCAGATCCAAAACATTTTTCACCACGTAGGAATTGGCCAGCAGCGTCGCGTCGCGATTTTTTTGGAAATTCTTGGCCGAGTTCGGGCAGGCCAGATTGTAAATTTCCTGGATGCCCTGGAATTGGATCTTGAATTTTTGCAATGACTGCTCGTTTTCCAAATCGAGCGGCACGCTTAAATCATGGCGCAAAAAAGCGAAATCCGGTTCGGCGAAAAGATGGTCGATGTTTCGTTCCGAGCCGGTGGAAAAATTATCCAGGCAGATCACCTTGCAGGTCTTGATCAGTTCGTCGCAAAGATGCGAGCCGATAAAACCGGCGCCCCCGACGACCAGCACGTTCTTCTTTTCGAATATTGCATGCTTGCTCATAACGCATAACGCATAACGCGTAACGCTCTACGCGTAACTCGTAACGCGTAACTCGTAACGATTATTGCAAATAAATATTTAATTATTTTTTATATAATAATTTTTGCTTAATTGAATTTTTTCCATATGCCTTCCGATACGACAGCAATCTCATCGCCGTTAATTTTAATAGCCGAATTATCATCAATCGCATAAAATTCTTCAGGATATTCTTGCGCCAGCTCGGTAAGTTTTCCCATATTAACGTTAGGGAAATCCGGTGAATTCAAATGCGGCCTGATTAAAATATCTATATACCCCAAACCTTCGTTCTTATCAAATTCACTGGGCGCGTCGTAATACAATTTTTCCGAGGTGCTCAAATCTAAATTTTTGCAAACGACCATGCTGCCCGCGCTAATCCCCACATACACTCGAGTCTCTAGCATTTGAGGTAAAATTTCTTTCAGTCCGGATTTTTCGATCCAATGATTTAAATAAAAACTATTTCCCCCCTCGAACAGTAAAACATCAGCAGCCTCAAGCCTTGGCCGCCAAATATTCTGCGGCAGGGCGGAAATATCGACTATATCAATCAATTTGAATCCCTGTTTTTTACAATTAAAATAATCATCAATCATCCAGCCCTTGTCGCCTTTTTCCATATTCGCCGCCGTCGGGATAATCGCCAAATTAAGTTCAGCGAACGGTTTCTTTGCCAAATCCAAAAGCGCATCTGCAATTGATCTATTCGTTAAGCCTGCCGAAGTAAGCAGTAATTTCATATTTATATTATTTGAAAAAGTAGTGAAAATTTTTGATGATAATGCCAGTAATAGACCCTCCCCGTCCGCGAGGCGCGGCCACCCCTCCCGAGGAGGGGACAAAACTTTTTCGTTGCGCGCGTTACGCGTTATGAGTTATGAGTTATGCGCCATCAGACCCTCCCCGCCCTTCGCTTCGCTCCGGACACCTCCGCCTCGGCGAGCCTCAGCGAGATGGGCCTCCCAAGAGGGGAATTTTTTATTTTTTCTTTTTTAATTTTTAATTGATGCTGTCCCGACATTCACTCCGCCCGCAAAAGCCGGATCAAAAGCGTAATAGGATTGAAGAATGATGCCGCTCGGATCAAAGACCCGCACGTGCGGCCCGCCGCCCGCGCCGGCGCCGGTGATTATTTCCGCCAGGCTGTCGCCGTTGGTATCGCCGGAAGCAATGTTCACGCCGCCGTGCCAACTCCGGTCATAAGCGAAAAATTGGCCTTGCAATTTTCCCTTGCCGTCAAAAATCCTGATATGCGGTCCGCCGCCTTTTCCCGGGGCAGTTACGATTTCCTCCTGGTGATTAGCCGCGCCGCCATAAAGATCAGCCACGGTAACATTGACTCCGCCGTGAAAATTTTTATCGTAAGCTAAAAATTGGCTCTTAACAATTCCTTTGGCGCTGAAAATTTTAACTTGCGGCGGATAGCCCGAACCGGGACCGGTGACGATCTCGGTCTTTCCGTCGCCGTCAACATCGCCCGCGGCAATATTGACTCCGCCCAAAAACTTGGCGTCATAGGCGGTAAACTGATTTTTCAACCGGCCCTGATTGTCAAAAATTTTCACGTCAGACTTCAAACCGGAGCCAGCGGCAGTGATAATTTCGTCTTTGCCGTCGCCGTCAAAATCACCGGTCGCCACCTTGACGCCGCCGCGGTAATTCGCGGCATAGGCGTAAAATTGGCTTTTAAATTTTCCCTCGGTATTGAATATTTTTACCCGGCCGGCAACCCCCGAAGCCGGGCCGGCGATGATCTCGACTTTGTTGTCGCCATCGACGTCGCCCGATGCCAAATAAATTCCACCGCTGGGATTGGCATTGAATTTTTTGATCAACGTATTATCAGGCTGCACTTCTCTCACTTCGGCCGAATCCCCGGAGGCAGGAGCCAGAAGAAGCTTAACGCTTTGATTTTGTTTTTCCCGATCGGCCAAAGCCACGGCGCTAAGAGCATTGACCCGGCCGCGTCCCAGTTTTCCCTGATAAGCGGGATTGAGCCGGCTGATATCATCAGCAGTAGCTAAAAGAATATCTTTGATCTCGCCGGCTTTGGCGCCGGGATTGATCCCTTCCAACAGCGCCAAAACGCCCACTACTACCGGCGTGGCCATTGAAGTTCCCGACCAATAACCGCTGTAATATTGATCCAGAGCGGTATTATTGATTTGCTGGGTCGGCGCGTACACGGCTGTGCTGAAAAAACCGACCCCGGGAGCGGCCAGATCCACGCATCTTGAACCATAGCTGGAAAAAACCGCCTTTTGATCGATCGCGTCGGTCGCGGCCACGCCGATCACCATATTATTTTCGCCGTCATCGCAGGCCGGATACATCGGAGTTTCGTCAAGATTATATCCCTGGCCTTGTGACTCTTCGTTTCCTGCCGCCGCCACCACGATCACGCCGGCGTTATAAGCGCGGGTGATCGCCTCATAAAGAGCGCGGCTGTAATCCAACCCGACAAAACTCAAATTAATGATCGCGGCTTTATTATTGATGGCATAATCGATGGCTCTGACCACATCGGAAGTCCGCCCTTCGCCTTTGTCGTCCAAAACTTTTAACGGCATGATCTTCGCCTGCCAGGTGATGCCGCTGATCCCTTTGCCGTTATTGCCGACCGCGGCAATGATCCCGGCCACGATCGTGCCGTGCATCACGCCAGCTTCGGTTAAACCGTCTTCGAATTTCGGCGAGGGATCAGGCACGTTATTCACAAAATCCCAGCCGTTATAATCGTCGATAAATCCGTTATGATCGTCATCAATCCCGTTGCCCGGGATCTCACCGGAATTTTTCCAGATATTGGCGGCGAGGTCAGGATGATTAATTTGGACGCCGGTATCGATCACCGCGATGACCACATTGGGAGTTTCCCGGATCCTGTCCCAAGCCAGCGGCGCGCGAATCCGCTCCAGATACCATTGTTTGGAATAATTGGGATCGGAAGGAATTACCGAGGCATGATAGACATAATTCGGCTCGGCATATTCCACGTCGCTCTTCTTTTGATAGAACGACAAAAAATCATCAAGCTTAACGCCAACCGGCACCTTAACTGCCGCCGGCTCCGCGGAACTTTTATATTTAACTAAAATTTCATTATTTCCGTCTTGCTTGGCAGAAGCGGCGATGTTGATATTTTTACCATTACTTTGCCCGCTTTCCCCAGCCGAAGAATCGTGAAAAAAACAAAATCCGCCGATCAAGACGAGAAAAAGATAATACACAAAAAATCGGACTATTTTCTTAGCCATATTAATTTTATTATATCATAAGAAAAAAGACTTTACTAATGGATTTTTGACCTTTTTCTCCAATAAAAAAAGGCCAGTAAACTTACTGACCTTTATCATGTTACCGGCAATCCGGTCTTATTGATTTTGATTCTTCCAACGCTCATCAACCCTGGGCTTGATAAAATGAGTCATTAAGGAAACGATCAGATCCAGATCGACCGGCTTCTTCAAGGTTACGTCTATCCGGTCGAAATAATCACTCGGTACAGCCTTGGGGAAGCCCCCGGTAACGACGATGATTCCACCTTTATATCCGTAACTAATCAGACTGTCAACCACGTCCCAGGCATATCCATCGCCCAGATTACCGTCAAGAACGACGGCATCAAGCAAGCGGATGTTACTCAGGGTGCAAAATGCTTTTGCCCCCGCCGCGGATTCGGCGAGAAGAATTTCATGTGTCGGAAACGCGCTTTGAAACAATGTTGAATATATTTCCCTCATTCCCATTTCGTCATCGGCAGCCAAAATTTTTCCGTTTTCCATGTCGCCCTCCTCTACTTATGGTTAAAGAAATGATATAAAAAACAATTTTAGTGGAAAAGAAAATATACCACAACGGTTAAAAAAAGTCAATAGCAAGGCTTTTAACCATTCCCCGTCAGAATTCGCAAGGTTTCCCGGGCGCACTTTTCCCAGCTGAATTCCTTGGCCCGGTTCAATCCTTTAGCGACAAGCTCGGCGCGCAAAGCCGGGTCAGTGATGATTTTTTCCATCGCTTGAGCCAATTCTTCCTTGTCGCGCGGATCGAAATATAGCGCGGCATCGCCCGCCACTTCCCGCAAAACCGGAATGTCGGACGCCACCGTCGGCACGCCGCAGGCCAGAGCCTGCAAGATCGTGACGCCAAAACCTTCATGCAAAGAAGGCAAAATATAAGCGCTGGCGCCATTAAAGATATAAGGAATATCTTCTTCCGCGGTCCAGCCGGGCATGATCACCTCATTATGCAAACCGAATTCGTGGATAATATATTTTATTTCATCAGAGCCGTAACTGGCATCGCCGATCAATACTAATTTTTCCGGAAGGCCGGGATGATGATGTTTTAATTTTACGAATGCTTCCAGCAGCAGCGGCGTATTTTTTTTCTTTTCCAATCGGCCGACATACAATAAATATGGCCGGGCAATCCCGTATTTGTTCAAAATTTTGGCGATCTGATCATGATCATTGATCTTTTTATAGAACAGATCGTTGAAGCCGTTATGAATGACCGTGATCTTTTTCTCCACGCATTTGTACATCTTTAATATTTCGGCGCGGGTGAATTGGGAAACGGTGATTATTTTGGTCGAATGTTTCAAGGAATAAACAGTCGACCAATTAAGATAATCAGTGGAAGTGGCCCCGTATTTTCCCAGCGTGAAAAAACGGACGATAAGATTTATCACCCGCCTGCCCCGCCCCTTTTCCGGACCAAGCTTATTTTCTTCATAAAGAGCCGCTTCTCTTTTAAAGGCGACGTCGTGGATCGTATTGACCGTTATCTTCGGCCGCAGCAAGGGGATGCCGTGGGCCGGAATGAATAAAACATCAGGCTTGGCCAAAAGCATCTCGAGCGAAAGCCGGCCCAGGGTCCAAAAATAAGTAAAAGGCCAATGTAAAATTTTGGCCTTGAAATTATTGTGGGGGCTTTTAACGATTTGATAGCCGTCTTGGTCGTATTCCGGGTGAAAATTATTTTTTTCTTGCCCGATGAAATCAAGCGTCGTCAAATCGGCCAGATCGGCTGCCAGCGGTTGATCGGTATATAGAATGAATTGGTTATCCTTATCCAGCCGGGCAAAATATTTGATCAGATAATAAGAATACCATTCCGTGCCGCTTTTATGAGCTCTGTTGGCGCGCGAGGCGTCGATGCCGATGATCATTTCACGTAACACATAGCACATAACACATAACACAAGTCAAAAACTGTTATGTGTTATGTGATATGTGTTATGAAAATTTATTTGGTGGCCAAAATAGAACGCTTATAAGAATCCAGATTATCCAGCGCGATGCCGGTTCCTTTGGCGACGCAGAGCAGAGGCTCATCGGCGATATAAACCGGCACGCCAATCGTGCGCGAGACGAGCTGATCAATATTTCGGAGCAGTGAACTGCCGCCGGCCATCACAATTCCTTTGTCCATGATATCGGCTGACAATTCCGGCGAAGTATCGTTCAAGACTTTTTTAATCGCCGCGATGATCGCTTCTAATTCATTTTGGATCGCCTCGGTGACGTCGTCGCTGATCACGTTGATGCTCCGCGGCAAACCAGACACCACATCCCGGCCGCGGACTTCCATGGTCAATTTATTTTTCAGATACAGCGCGGCGCCGACATTGATCTTTATTTCTTCGGCCGTGCGCTCGCCGATCGAGAGATTATATTTGCGGCGGATATGTTCGGTAATAGCCACGTCAAATTTGTTGCCGCCGACTTTAACGGAATTGACGCAAACAATGCCGCCCAAAGAGATAACGGCCATTTCCGCGGTACCGCCGCCGATGTCCACGATCATATGGCCGGAAGACGAACCGATCGGAATATCCGCGCCGATCGCGGCCGCGATCGGTTCCTTGATGATGTAAGCGGCTTTGGCGCCGGCGGAGATTGTCGCTTCGATGACAGCCCGGCGCTCGGTGGAAGAGATTCCGGCCGGCACGGCGACCATCACTTCCGGACGGAACAGCCGAAAATTTCCCAAAGTCTTATTGATGAAATATCTCAACATCGCCTCGGTCGTGCGGTAATCGGCGATCACCCCGTCCTTCAGCGGCTTGACGGCGATGATATTGTCCGGCGTCCGCCCGAGCATTTCCTTGGCTTCGTTGCCCACAGCCAAAATCTTCCGATCATCGATCGAAACCGCAACCACGCTTGGTTCGTTAATTACAATACCCTTCCGGGGCAGATGCACCAGGGTATATGTCGTTCCGAGATCGATTCCTATGCTCTTAATAAACATGATTAAAATTTTTGATTTTTGAATTTTTAAATAATTTTTCAATGACCAAATTTTTAAAAATTTAAAAATTGAAGCCTTATTTCAAAATTCAAAATTGAAAATTTCAGCCAAAGGCTGATCAGCCGCTGGCTGAAAAAATTTTGCTTTATTTAAAAATTATAAAATTCAAAAATTAAAAATTAACGTTAAACTCTTTGTCCGTTTCCAATGTCGAATTCCAGATAATGTCGTAACCATTTACATTTACGCCGTCAACGGGATTGTATGATTTTATCGCAGTTGGAGCCATTACGTCAACTTTCACGGTTTGAACCATATTGCCCGGCTGTTTTTGCAAATAAAGCTGATAATTTCCTTGGGAAAATTGGTCGGCCAGATTGGCAGGTAATTTATAAGAAATGTTCAAAGTGGTGCTTTTGCCCAAACGAACATTTAATAATCCCGGCACGACCGTCTTGCCGAATTCGTCATAAGTTTTGTCCAAGACGGTAAATCCGGTCGCGCTGGTTATTTCGCTCCCTTCCGGCAGATAAATCCGGGCGTAATCTTTATAATCGCTGGTCCGCCAGTCCGCCTTGCCGGTATTGGCATAGGTAATTTTTAAATCAGCGTAAAGCCCGTCGGATTTTTGTCTGACTTGATAATTAATATTCCTCCGCATTACCGCATCGGTTTTCAATGAGGCCATGTTGGCATCAACCAGCATTAAATAATCACCGGGCACTGATTTAATCTCGCCGCCGGCGCCCAAACTTGCCACCAATCCTTCATGGTAATCATCAGGCAGATAGGCCAGAATATTTTTTTGCTTGACCGCTTCATTGACCTTGGCTAGCGCCGCCGGCCACTGGCTGTAATCCAGATTAAAAAGTTTGGTTTTCATTTCCGCGAGTATCTTGCCGATAATTTCCTTGCGCTGCCAGGAAGTGACATTCTGCGCCGCCAGATCCTGCTCGACTTTGTATTGCAGGAGGGCGGTAAAATTATCCTTGGTAAATTGCTCGCCATTAACGGTGATCGGCCCGGTTAACCCCAAAAGTGACGTCACAAACTCGGGCGTAACGGCGATCACGCCGTTAAAATCGCCGTTAAAATCATTGATTTGATTCTTGGCCGGCAAAAGATTATTTTCCTTGTTATAAAACCAGATTATTTGCGCGGCGGAAGTCGGCCAATCCGGCGACCAATTGGCATCGCGCATATACCAGGTCGGATTAAGATATTTTTTGATCGGATCGGGCGGCATGATCGAGAGCAAATGCAGGGCCTCCATCGGCTGATCCATATGATAAATATCATGCGAATCAAAACGCGCCACGTCGCCATTTTCGGTTTGTAAAATTCCATAGGTTCCCAAAAAACCGCCGGTGGGGCGCAACTCGGTATTATTCTCGAAGAGGACCAAAAAAGTGGATTTAGCCGGATAACCGAAAAATTCCGGCGCCAGCTGCGACACCAGAGCCGCCTCGGATAAAAGTTTGGAAGCTTCGATCAGTTTGCTTTTCGCCTGCTTAAGCTGCCCTTGGAACGGAGCAAGAAATCCGTCCGCTTCGACCTTATCCAAATTCAGCAAAGCCAAATCCAGATCAGCCTTAAGCCCGTTCAATTCCGGACCGGATTCAAAGATCGATTTTAACAAAGCTTGCTTTTGCGCCGTGGAAAATTGAGAAAAATTAGTGCCGAATTTTCCGCCCATGATCCCGTCCCATTGCGTGCCGAGCTTTGCCGCCTCATTCAACGCCCGGCTGATCACCCCGGCACTCGCCACCAAAGAATCAAGATCAGCCAATTCTTTTTGCCCCAAGTTAAGATTTTTAAAGATCGGGTTGGCGCGCAACGCCGCCAGTTCGCCCGCTAACGCGGTAAAAGAATTTTCCGCCGCCAATGAATCATCGCCCATGGCGCTGAAATTTTTCTCCTGCGCCGCATTAAGCGAATTCTGCAAATCGGCTTTGCCCGAGGCGGCCAGATCATAAAGACCCTTAAATTGAAAAAATAAAATTCCCGCCAATACCGATCCCAAAACAAAAATGACGATTAAAAAGACCGCCAGATATTTTAAAAACGATAAAACCGAGCGGCGGCTTTGGCGCTTTTGATGCCAATGCAAAGTCTCCACCAGGCTGGCGATATTTTCATGGCCGGTAAGGAAATCGATTTTTTTATGTTTTGGTTTTCTTTGAAAAAACATACGGAATATAACACAAATACTGCAAATTATGCGCGAATACTACGAACCCTGCGAACCGAATCCCGCCGCAGCGGAATTATCAGCCTGTTCGTTATATTCGGATATTTCGTAGGTTCGGATTATAATTTTTAACTCTTTTATTATAATTGATTTTCCCGTTTTTGGCAAGCATTTTTAAAAAGCGCCGATCACTTTTTTTCCATCAGCCAGACATAAGCGGGGCGATTAGCAACCCCGGGCCATTCCCTGACTTTGACAAAACCTTGCGCTTGAAGCCAGCTTTCGGCGATTAACGGCACGGCGGGAAAAGCTCCCTCGCCGTCGGAAACGAGCAAAAAAATTCTCCGGCTGTTTCCTAAAAAACCCGCAAGCTGGACGATATTGGCCTGATCGGTGGTCGGATAAACATTCGTCTTGATCGTCGTGCGCAAGAGATCGTTGCCGCGATATTTTTCGTCCAAAGGCGCGGCGGCCGGCAATTTTCCCCGATAATAAAAATCCAGCGGCAAGAGATCGAAGTAAAGCGCCGCAGCTATTTTATCGCCCGGACGTTCGTTCTGGCTGATAAAATCGGCCGCTCCTTTCCAGCTGGCATTGTCGATCGTCACCACCGAAAAGGCCCAAAAAGACATAATCGACAACAGGCAAAAAAGACCAATCAGCGCGACCCGCAAATATCGATCCGCCATTGACCAGCCATAACCAAGAATCAAAAACAAGCCGATCGCCGGAATTATCGCGTAACGCAAAACAAAAAGCTTGGTGAGGAACAGCCCGAAAAAGGAAAGGAAAAAAACCAGCCAGCAAAAAAAAGCGCCGGAGGAAAAATAAGTTCGCAATCGCAGGCCCTGCTTCCGGTCCAGGCTGATGGCGGCGAAAGAGCAGAAGCCCAAAATCGCCAGCAGAGAAAAAGCCAGCAGATTAAAAAAATATCCGTCAAACGGAGTTAAAAACTTTATCGAATCGAGCGCGATAATAAACCAAGGCTCGATCTGGCCGCTGATGTGGAAATACCAGGCGTCGCTTCTTAATCCGCTCAAGCGCGACTGCCAAAAATTCCAAAACCACAGCCCGTAAGCGGCAAAAATGATTAAAAATGGAAGGACAAATTTAGCCAACAGCGGCTTAAGCTCACTTTGTTTGGTCAGCCAAAGATAAGCCAGATAAACCGCATCGATGGCGAACAATAATCCCGCGGTTAAGTGTGTGAACAGCGCCGCCAGAGTGAAAAAAGTGAACAGCGCCGCGTTAACGGGAGTTTGCCGGCTGTGCGATTTGGTCAGCTTGAGAAAAAATAAAAAGGAAAGGGTCGCCAGCAAAAATAACATTGTGTTCATTCTGACCCAAATCCCATAATAACAAAAATAAGAAGAAAAGGCGTAAAGAGCGGCGGCGGCCAATCCGGCCATGCCTTTAGCAAAAACTTCTTTGCCTAAAAGATACAAAGCAATGATGGTTAATAGGCTCAAAAAAATCGAAGACAGATGAGCGGAAACTTCTGTCGCGCCGAATAGCACCAGCCAAAAATGCAGAAAATAATAATGCAGCGGCGGGTGCATTTCCCATTGGACATATGACCAAATCTGGCCCAACGGCTTGGCAGCCACCGAGAAGGAAACCGTTTCATCAAAAGTAAAGCTGGTTAAAAAGCCCATCAGCCAAAGCCGCAATCCCAAACCGGCCGCGATGATCAAAGTCAGCCAAAACCAATCTTTCTTGACAATTGATTTATCCAAAATAAATTTATTCATGATCGTTTCGCGTTGCGCCAATTACCAAATTTTAAAAATATGACCCTGACCAATGCTTCAAAGAATATTTTAAAATTGAATTTTGATTTGCCCGCTTCCCGCTCGGTGAAGACGATCGGGATCTCTTTGACTTTATAACCCTGCTTTAGCGCCAGATAAGTCGTCTCGATCTGAAAAACATAGCCCTGGGAATCAAGCCGGTCTAAATCGATTTTTTCCAAAACAGCGCGGCGATAACATTTAAAACCGCCGGTCAGATCGCGAATCGGCACGGCTAAGATCGACCGGGCGTAAATATTGCCCAGCAAACTGACCAATCTTCTGGTTAATCCCCAATTCACTATTGCCCCGCCCTTAACGTAGCGCGAACCCAAAACCAGATCCGCGTCATTCATCTCGCGCAAAAAAACCGGAAGATAGCGGCAATCGTGGGAAAAATCTGCATCCATTTCCATAATATAATCGGCCCCGCAAGCCAAGGCCAGCTTAAAGCCGGCGACATAGGCCGAACCCAAACCGCTCTTGATCGGACGATGAATGACTTCGACTCCGGCCATTTCTTCCGCCAGATTGTCAGCCAAGATACCGGTGCCGTCCGGAGAATTATCATCAACGATAATCACGGACAAATTTTCCATAGCCAAAGAAAAAATTTCCTTGACCAAGCCGGCCAAATTATTTTTTTCGTTATAAGTCGGAATGACGATGATCGTTTTCATATTCGTTTTTTAGCCACAAAAAACCAATGCATTTTGAAAGGCCGGGAATAAATTTTTATCACTTCGAAAAAGGGACTTAAGAGATCGATCACTTCTTTTTTATGGCGATGGCGATGATACGGTTCGGCGACGAAATGCCGGCGGGAAAAAGACAGTTTCCGTAATTTCCAAAGCCAGGATTTTCCCGGTACCGAACCGATCAGCAATCCGTCCGGTTGCAAAATCCGGCTGATCTCCGCCAGGGCTTTTTCCGGCTGCAACAAATGCTCCAGCACCTCGGTGCAGACAACAGTGCGAAAAAAATCAGCTGTAAAAGGCAGGATGTTTTCCAGATCGGCTAAATAATATTCATTGCCCGGAGCGTTGATCTTAGCTTTCGCGATATTGCGCGGATTCAAATCCACTCCCGCCGATCCGGCCGGCAGATGCCGGGAGATTAAGCCGGTTCCGCATCCGGCATCAAGATATTTTTCTTGCCCGAATTCTTTAAGCAGTTTGATCACTTCTCTTTCCCTGAAGCGGTGCAAGAAAGTTTCCGGGCCGACAAAATGATCGGCCGCTTCCGCCCAATCGTAATCTTCCGCTTCCTGATAATATTTTTTCACTTTTTCGTTATCCATCATGATCGATCACTGATTAGTCTGCCTGACGAAAATTTCCGCCAACCCGTCGTTGTAAACCGAACGCCACCGGGGCGAAGCGCGCAGATACTCAAGAAAAGAAAAACTTTTTTTGATGTCAGAATTGATCTGTTCCATATTCAAGTTAAAATACCATATTTCCCACCAAGGAATCTTGGGATAATCCTCTTTCGGGCTGATGAGCACCAGGCCGATATCATAATACTGCATTTGAGCGATCATTTGCTCGGGATCGAAAAACGCCTTATACTCTTCAAGCGCTGTCCGGCCGCGCATGGGATATTCAGGCAAGCGCCCGTCGATGAATAATTTTCTTTCCGGATATTGCCAGATCAGATAGCCGCCCCAGCCGTAATCATTGAAAATCTTCAAATCGTTCCATTCCGGGTGCGCTTGCAAAAAAGCCACGGCCTGATACGGATATTGGTCCTGGTAATTTTTTTCCGGCGTCGCGGTGAAAGGCGTCCGGAAAATAAAAATGCCCGCGCCCGCCAACAGAGCCAGCGTTAAAACGGCCAGGGATAAATTTTTTAGCGCTATATTTATTTTTCTTTTTCCCGGTAAACGGGCATTGCCGGCCGGCATTGGCAGAGAAGTTTCCGGTTCCGGCTTTAGGGCGAAGAAATTGATAAAAAAACAGGAAATAATCGGCAAGGAAACAATAAATAATAAAGGGAAATGCCGCCGGGCTTTGAAGGCCAGCGCGGCGAAAAAAATAACTAAAATGGTTTGGTAAAGGTCGATTTTTCGGCGTTGCCCGCCTTTAATGAAAAAAGCGGCGAAAAATAACAGCGCCAAAAAAATCAAAACGATCTCGAGATAGCCTAACTGCGGAAAAACAAAGGGATAGCTGTATTGGCTCTGCCATTCGCCAAGGTAGATTTGATAAAAAGAATCGCGGCAACCCAATAAAAAAAGGTGAAGGCGATAACCGTAAGGGGTGGCGAGCGTCGCCGCCAGAGCCAAAAAAGAAAATCCGGCCAAGCTGCCGATTTGTTTGAGGTTTAAAACTCCGCGGTAATCGATAAAGCGAACGGGAAATTTTTTGGCGCTCCATAATTCTCCGGCCTTAACGAGGGCGAACAGCCCCAAGACAAAAAAGCCGACCAAGAATCCGCCATGAGCCGAGGCCCAAAAAATAAAAAGCGGAATCAGCCAAACCAGCAGGCGGTAATTTTTGTTCCGCTGATAAAGATAGATGATGATAGCAAGAAGGAGCAGACAAAGAATGGTTATTTCCTGCACCCTGACGCCCAATAGCGGCAAGCTGGCATAAGTGCCGAAAGCTTGCAAAATTAAAACGAAAAACAAACCCCGATCGTCAGTCAGAAAAAATTTTCTGGTGAAGGCGAGCTGGATTATCAAGGCGGCGACGATCAGCAGGGCGAAAAAAACGCTTAACGCGATATAACCGAAATAATGATAAACCAAATAAACGAATATTTCCGGCAGCCATTCGTGATCGACCCAGCGCGTTCCCGATAAAGTATAATCTTCATAATTGATGTCCGGCACGGCGCGAGTCTGCCAGATCTGCTCGCCCATTTTCAAATGCCAGCCGAAATCCGGGTCAAGATAACCGAAAGAATTATTCAGCAAGACCGCGAAAACAAAAAGATAAAACGCGACCAGCAGTATTTTTAGCCAAATTTTACTTGGCTTTTTTTCTTCTAACATACTTTATTATTATAGCAAACTATAAGGCATAATCCGAACCTGCGAAATTATTTTAAAAAGTCCCCTCCTCGGGAGGGGTGGCCGCGCCTCGCGGACGGGGAGGGTCTATTACTGACATTATTTCAAAAATCTTTGCCACTTTTTTTAAAAAAAGTGGCGCAAAAAACTGCGCGCAGGGACAAATTTTGGGACGCTTCGCTATGAAACCTAGCAAAATTGCTATACTCGTCCGCTTTTATTTATAAATTTATTATAATAAAGAAGCGGCCTTCGGACAACGCAATTTTGCACGGTTTCCACGCTGCGCGTCTTATCCAAAATTTTCCAATGCGCGCTACAAGGAAATTAATTTATTTTATAATGACTTTTATCATTGACAGCAATCGGTAATTTTGCTATAATTATTATAGATAAAGTCAAAATTAACTTTATCCAAAAATAAAAACAAAAAATGAAAAATTTGCAAAAACGGGCGAATTCACCGATTTCTATTTTTTATTGCCTAAAATTAAATAAATATCTCTACTCTATTTCCCTCTTTGCCATAGTGCTGGGGATTTTTTTATTGCCTAAAACGGCCTTAATGGCCTCGATCACGCCTGATAAAATAATTTCTCTGACCAATAAAGAAAGGGACCGCGCGGGATTAGATTCGCTTGATCTTAACGATCAACTGACCAAAGCCGCGGTGAACAAGGCGCAAGCCGTTTTAGACAGCCAGACATTCGATCACGCCATCAACGGCAAAAAATTTTCCAGCTGGATCAGAGAAACCGGCTATCAATATTCGCTGGTGGGCGAAAATTTGGCAATGGACTTTATCACCGCGGAGGGATTACTGCGGGCCTGGATCGCTTCGCCTGAACATCGCGCCAATATTTTAAATGACAAATACGGCGAGATCGGCGTCGGCATCGCCGAAGGAAAATTCGCCGGGCAAGATACGATCATCGTCGCCGAAATTTTCGGCGCCCCGCTCGTCAAACCCGCGCCGATCCCCAAAAGTATCTCCCGCCTTAACGAGCGAATCATGCCTTGGGAAAGCGGCTCAAAAAATTATTTATCCATCTATCATTCTTTCCTCGGAAATTTATCCCGGCTCGCCGCCAGTCACGCCAATCTCTTTTAAAAATTTTCAATACTGATATCAAAAATATCCGCCAACCGCGGATATTTTTTACTTTTTACTTACTGCTTTTTACTTAATTATCAGTCCGCGCCATATACTCCTCCCGAGTAATCAGTATCATTCTTGATCTTCAAAATAAATCTTTCGACGTTAACTTGATGGTTATTGTCGTTAAAAACCACTTCGGCCAAATATCGATCAGCTTGTCCATGATAGAAAATCAAGGCGCGATTAACATTGATAAAATCAACGTCATCGACCGTTGCGCTGCTGTCACCGGCATGATTTGCCTCCGCCAAGGCCGAAATATTGCCACGGATGTATGATTCCACCTCGTCCAGCGCTTTATTAAAACTATCAACCACGAGATCGCGATCGGCGGCATCAACCGGGGCTATTTTTTGCCGATTGACTCCGGCGGCAAATTGCACATTTCCGCTAAAAATAAAAACAAGGAAGACGGCCGCCGCAACTGAAAAAAGGGAATAAAGCGCCACGCCCAGAAAAAAATTTTCTCTTTTCTCGCGTATTTTTTTTCTCTGCCTCATATGATTATATAAAATGAATAAGATCGGCAGGACCGAGATCAGCCAAAACTTCCCGTCGGTAATTCTTTTTCGGGCACCCTCAAAAAAGCGGTTTTTGCGTTTTACCTTGAAGTTTTTCCGCTGCAGAAAATATTTTAATTGCGCCATATTGTCCGTCAAAACCGGGTTTAATTTCTAATTTTCCTTCTCTGACTCTTTTTATTCCTTCCGCCACCAGCGGCAAGGATTTTTTCGCCAGCGATTCTTCGGGCAAATCCATTAAAATCGAGAGTTCCGGACCAAAATTTTTGATCATCCGGTTGTATTCGGTTTTAACTTTTTGCGAGCTTCTTGATTTAACACTCAAAGCTTCGGCGATTATTTTGTCCAGTTCAACTAATTTGATGTAGGGATAACTTTTGGGCGACTTGCCGCCCTCGGGGCGGTCAGCCAATTCTTCAACGCGATTTAAAACGCCAATGGTGAGAGGTTTTTTGCAAACCGGACAAATTCCTTTTAGCTTTTTAGTTTCCAAGGGCGTTAGAGAAATTCCGCAAGCGGCATGGCCGTCATAATGATACATCCCCTCTTCCGGATAAAATTCTATCGTCTTGATTATTTTCTTAAGATCCTTATTCTTTATTGTATCATAAATTTCTTGATAGGAAAAATCATTTAAGTCAAATACGTTACATTCCCGGCCCAGATTAGCCAAGCTATGCGCGTCGGAATTTGAAAGCAGCGTCAAGTTGTCAAGCGCGGTCAAGCGCCAATTCATTTCCGGGTCAGATGACAATCCTGTTTCATAGGCGTAAATATTTTTAGTCTGGTCGCGAAAACATTCTTCCATCTTATCAAAACCGGACTTCGAGCCGAAAACCGAAAACCAGGGCGTCCAGATATGCGCCGGATAAATCAAGAATTGCGGATGAATGTCCAAACAAATTTTCACCAAGTCGGGTGCGCTCATTCCCAAAATCGGCCGGCCATCAGAACGGATATTAAATTTCTTGTCCAAATATTCGTTCAGCTTTTTTGCCGCGGCGATATTCGGCGCCATGATTACCAAATGAATTCTTCTCGCGTGCGGCCCGCCGTCTTTATAGATCAAAGCCACTTCCGTCGAGAGAATAAATTTAATAAAAGAGTCCCCTCTCGAGAGGGGTGCCGAGCCCGCCGCGTCCGCCTTGGGCGTGGGCGAGGCGGGGTGTGTTACGTTTGTACCGCTTTTTAGCCGGTATAAACCGCTGACGCCGATTTCTTCCAGTTCCTCTTCGATATTTTTGAACCACAACGGATAAGTGAAATCGCCGGTGGCGATAATATCAATGCCCTTGATCCGGCAAGCCGCGTCAATGTTCGGCAAAGTTAATTGCCCCGAACAGGCGCGAGAATATTTGGAATGGATATGGAGATCTAAAATTTGTTTCATAATACTGCTATATTACCACCTCCGATAATTTTGGCAAAGAAATCAAATAATCTCTTTAAGTTCGGCGATCATTTTTTGCGCTAATTGTTCCGCCTTAGCCGGCGAATCGCTTTCGGCATAGATGCGGGCGATCGGCTCGGTATTAGAGGGGCGCAATTGCACCCACTCATGATCAAAATCAATCCTTAATCCGTCAACTTTATCGATCCGCGAGCCTTGATATATTTTTTCCAGTTGCGAATAAATCTTCGGCCAATCGATCTTCCCGGGCATTTCGATTTTATTTTTGGCAATGAAATAAGCCGGGAAAGTTTTTCTCAATTCCGAACATTTGCCTTTAAATTCAGCCAGCGCGCTTAAAAATAAAGCAATGCCAACTAACGCATCGCGCCCATAATGCAGTTCGGGATAAATCACTCCGCCATTGCCTTCGCCGCCAATTACCGCTTTAACTTCTTTCATCTTCGCCACCACATTCACTTCGCCGACCGCCGAAGGGAAATATCGTCCGCCGCGTTTTTCGGTAACGTCTTGCAAAGCTCGGCTGGATGACAAATTGGAAACCGTATTACCGGCACCGCTCTTAGCTAAGACGTGATCAGCCACCGCGACCAAGACATATTCCTCATTAAAAAAACTGCCGTCTTCGCAGACTAATGACATCCGATCGCCGTCCGGATCAACCACAATTCCCAAATCGCATTTTTTTTCCATCACCAAGGCGGACAAATCTCCTAAATTTTTATCCAGCGGTTCGGGATGATGGGCAAAGTGTCCGGACAGATCGCAATTTAATTTTTCAATTTTATTTACACCTAAACGCTTTAAAAGTTCGGGAACATCGCGCCCGCCGACCGAATTGATGCCGTCGACCGCGATTATAAAATTACGTTCGGCGATCGCCAGCCGATCAACTAGGCCTAAGGCTAAAATCTTATCCAGATGCTCGGCCAAAAAATATTCCCGCTGAATTATTTTCCCGAATTTTTCTTCGCCGGCCAGATCAAACTTCAAATCCTCCGCGATCGCTAAAACTTTTTCGCCTTGCGCTTGAGTTAAAAATTCTCCGCTCGCCTCAACCAACTTTAATCCATTCCAGCCATTAGGATTATGCGAAGCGGAAATAATAATACCGCCGGCAGCCTGGCTGGATATGACTGCCATCTGCAAGCTGGGAGTAGACAATAGGCCAGCATCGATAACTTCAACGCCCAGACTTGCCAAAGCATTAGCCGCCAAATTATGATAAATTTCGCTGGAAGGGCGGGAATCGCGGCCGATGATTATTTTCGGCTCACTAACTTTTTCCTTTAAAAATTGCCCGAAAGCCATGACGAATTTTACCGTCTCTAATGCCCCCAATCCTTCACCGGTTCGGCCGCCGACGGTCCCGCGAATGCCGGAAATTGATTTGATCAAAGTCATAGATTTATTTTTCCTCTAATATTTTTTCCGCGATTGCCAATTCTTCGCGGCTGTTAATTCCCATTGCTTCATGCGCCTCGATGGGCAAACTCTCGATCTCCAAACCTGACTCGAAAGCGATTTTTACCATATCAGTCAAATAATATTCGCTTTGCTTATTGTTATTGCGCAATTTATCAATATTGTCCCAGAGCCATGATTTCCTGAAACAAAAAAGTCCGGGATTTACTTCGGTGATCTTTTTTGTTTCCTCGCTAGCGTCCTTGAATTCCTTAATCTCAATTATCTCGCCAGCTTCATCACGGACGATCCTTCCCCAGTGGCGGAAATTTTCCCGCCAATCTTCAAAATCAGGCAAGTTAACTGTCATCATGGTCAATTCCCCTTGATGAGCCTTTACCAAATTTCTGATCGTTTCTTTGGTGATAAACGGATGATCGCCATAAAGACCGATCAAATTCTTGACTTCTTCCTCTACTGATTCTCGGGCACAGGAAAAAGCATGGCCGGTGCCTAATTGTTCATCCTGGATGGCATAATCACAATCAAATTCGCTTAACGCCTGCCTGATCATTTCCTGATTATCCGGCGAAACAACAATAATCGGCCGGTCGCAAACGCCGGACGCCACCACTTCCCGAAGCAAGCGCTTGATCATCGGCTCGCCATTTAAGGGAACTAAAACCTTGGGCAATTCGGAGTTCATCCGCGTTCCCTTGCCGGCCGCCAATATAATCACTTGATTCATAAAAAATTATTAGTATTAGCTTTACTATAATAACAAATATTATCAAATAAAAAAAGCCCGCACTGTAGAAATGCGAGCTTTGTCAACCTGATTTATGGTTGAAAAAATTTCAGCGACCCGGTTAATCGCGCGGATCATGTTCTCTTGGAAAAAGCGGACGTATTTCAAAAACAACTACGTCGTCTTCTGATACCGAGACCCGATTCGTTTCAATCGCCTTCAGCGGATGGTCAGCGGGAGTTCGCCGCGGCGGCCGAGGAATAGAAAGCTTATTTCTGGCTGCCGCTCCGGAGAGGGCATTGATTTGCTCGTCGAATTTGCGAGCCAAAGGATCGCCGCCGCCCATGGTCGGATCGCCTTCGATAATAATTGTCAGGAAAGTGTCCCCGGCCGACGTCGGATTAAAACCGCCGGGCGAAATTTTTCCCGGCCAGCCGTTTTTCTTGAAAAAAAAGAAATTTCCCAGCTCTGATTTGTGATACAGAATATTGGCCCGCTCGCCCTGGGAAAATCTTTTCAGCCAAAGCTGGAAGAAAAACGACTCGACCGATAACAGCGCGTTTAAAATCATCTTAAAGAACGCTTTGATTACTTCACTAACACTCACAACAACCTCCTTAATTAAGTGAATTTCTCAAATCTATTTCCTTATCTTTTATCATATTCCCCCTCAAAAGTCAACGCTCGATTAGTCAATTAGTTGATTAGGCACTTAGTCGTAAAATTTATCGATTTACTACAAAAAAACGGTCGCAGTCCGCGGCGACCAGTCCTGAACTTTCTTATCCTGAGTTTGCCGAAGGAGCCGATGAAGACTGCGACGGAACAAAAAAACGGCGAAGATTCTTGAAAATAAAAATGGTCACAGCCTGCGATGAGACTGTGACCAAACAAATTTATCTTTTGAAACGGAGAGAAACATGATTTTGAGGCAACGTCTCTCCCGGACCGCCCCAGCTATTTAAAGAAGAATAGCTCCCAACCCCCAAGACAAATCCGGCATAAAGGCAGGGAACGCAGAGATGATTATATCTTCTCTGCGGCCCATAATCGGGTTTCCAGAAACCCGGCGGATGAGCAAAATCATCATGATAATAACGATAAACTGATTTCCAGGCAAGGATTGTTTTATCGCCAAAATATTTTTCAAAGAACAGAAAACCTTTAGCTCTTATGGCCCATAGATCAAAAAATCCTAACTGACTCTCCATCATCCTGTTTTTCACTAGATAGGCATACATTTCATTAGCATCGACGAATCCCACCCCGGGCTCATCATCAGGATGGCGCCATTGCTCGACGTCACTGATATCATACCTCTTCGGCCCACTAAGCTGGATGTCTGGATGCAAAACTACACCGGCAACAAAATATTTCGGTGCTTCATGCCAAAGTGTTTCATTGAAACGATAAATTCCTTCCGAGTAATAACCCTGCATAGAACCACCGGGTTTGTCGTAGTAATGCCCTTGCGAGTCAACATTGATAACGATAACAGGATCAATGACAGGTTTTTTTATTTGATCATATCTCATTATCTCCTCCTTTGCTGAATATCGTTTTCATTGGATCTTTTATAAATTACAATTTATTGTAAAAAGGACTAATCAATGAAAGTTAATCACGTTTCAATAATTTTGTCAACGACCACTATTAATATTCCTTATAGCGAGCATTGAAAATTTCCGTTAAGTCACGAGCGTAGAAGCCGTGTAAAATTTCACTGTTTGAGCGCGCCTCGCGCGAGTTTGAAATTTTACTAGGCTTCCTAGCGGAGTGATAGGAAATTTTCACCTGCGAGCAGTTTTTGCGCCACTTTTTTAAAAAAGTGGCAAAGAGATAATTATCAGCGTCTCAGCCCAAGGCAAAATGCGCCGTAGCTAAATTAATTATTTATTTTTCAACTTTCCTAATTTTATTACCCAACGCCTCATTAAGTATATTTATATCAATTGTTTTCAAATAGTATGAGTTGTCCTTTCTATAAAAATCTAACCATTTCAGATAGTTATCCGATTTACGAAAAAAGAGCCAAATTATTTTCCACGAACCTCCTAGAAGACCTAGGCCAGCCCCAATAAATATACTTATTGAAAAACCAAAAGAATATTTAATAAAAAAATAATAATTAGCCAATAAAATTATAAATCCTGCAATACTATATGCAGATATTGTTATAATATATTTTTTTAAAACTGGCTGTTGCTTTATAATATTTTTTTGCCCAAGCCTTATTGTTGCTGGAATATCAAAAAATAATGGAATAAAAATATTAGCAAATAAATAAAAAAATGTGGTGAAAAAAATTACTATAATAAGCGTTGCCAATAGCATTATCATATAAAATTTTTATTATTGTCTTATAATTTATAATTACCACAAATCTCTAAAAATAGCAAAAAACCTGCCGTTATGGCAGGTTGATTGAATTTGATTACATTATTCTGGCGGCTTCCTACTCTACCAGGGCTCACCCCGTCATCCGACGGGGCAAGGGCCACAATCACTGCAAACAAAAAAACCTGCCCTTGAAGCAGGTTAATTGAATTTGATTGCATTATTCTGGCGGCTTCCTACTCTACCAGGGCTCAGGCCCAAGTACCATCGGAGCAAGCGGGCTTAACTTCTGAGTTCGGGATGGGATCAGGTGTGACCCCGCCGCGATGCCACCAAAATAATAAAATCAAATTAGCAAAAAACTTTGATAACTGAATACTTAGACTGCTAAACTAAAATTTTACTGAAATCTACAAAACCTGTTCGTAGTATTCGCGTAAAATTCGTAGTATTCGCATTATACAACCAACTTGGTTAAAGGTAAAACGTGTGTCATCTTAGAAACAAAAATGTGGGAAAATCAAATGGTTTATTAGTACCTCTCCGCTCAATACCTTGCGGTACTTACACGTAAGGCCTATCAAGGCAGTATTCTCCTGCCAACCTATGAAACCTAATCTCAGAGACAGCTTCGCGCTTAGATGCTTTCAGCGCTTATCAAAACCGAAGGTAGCTACTCGGCAATGCCCCTGGCGGGACAGTCGATACACCAGAGCTTCGTTAATCCCGGTCCTCTCGTACTAGGGATTAGACTCTTCAAGTTTCCGCGACCATAGTAGATAGGAGACCAACCTGTCTTACGCATTTCTTAATCGTCTGTTACCAAACGTATGGACTATACCACCATCCGGTTTTAACCGGAGGTCAACGTGTTAGCAATGCTCTTCGCATCACTCTCTCCCTGTGCGGGATCAGTCTCTACGGGGTTAAATTATGCCTCTTCCTTTTTTTGGAGTAGTTAAGTTCCCTGAACTTATCTATCATACCAGCCAATATTTCAAAATCTTTTTGATCTTTGACGTTCTCTTTCAGCTCAAATATCTTGATCATCAATTCCGCCTGACGTCTTTTTAAGATCAAATAAGGTTTTACTTGGGACAGAAAATCGACGATGTCATTTTTTTTATTGACGACATATTCCATTATTCCGTCTTTTCGTTCTCTCATATAACCGGCTCCGACCAGAGCGCAAACTCTCGCGAAGTTTTCTTTTTCTTTTTTGGCTTGGAAGAAGGCGATGCAGGGAGAAATCTGGAATCCGAACCGATAGGTCGGATTAGGTTTCAGCCTGACATAGATACTTCCATCACCATCGAGAAAACCGGCTAAATAAGCCAAATTTTTGACTGTGATGTTTTTAGACATAATCAACTTCCCTCGGTATTATCCTAACATGTGACAGGTTATTTTGCAATAACTAATGTCAGGACTTCACCGATATGAGTTGACTTTTTCGAATTCGATTACTCGAATAAGCCGCCAAATTGACGGTTTGAACCCAGCTCGCGTGCCTCTTTAATGGGCGAACAGCCCAACCCTTGGGAGCTTCTACACCCCCAGGATGAGACGGGCCGACATCGAGGTGCCGAACCTGGTCGTCGCTGTGGACGCTTGGACCAGACTAGCCTGTTATCCCCAGAGTAGCTTTTATCCGATGAGCTTCCACCATCCTATATTGGATGGTCGGATCACTAAGTTCTGCTTTCGCAACTGCTCGACGTGTCAGTCTTGCAGTAAAGCCGGCTTGTGCCTTTGCGCTATCTCCCGGGTTTCCATTCCGGGATAGCCGACCTTTGTAAACGCCTCAGTTACTTTTTATGAGGCATCCGCCCCAGACAAACTACCCGCCAGACACTGTTCCCCGGAAGGATTCACTTCCTAGGGTAAGAATTTAGAACAAACAAGGGTGGTATCTCACTGGTGCCCGAAGGCTCCCACCTATTCTGAACATGCGTATCCCAAATCCAATATCAAGTTATAGTAAAGCTTCATGGGGTCTTTTCGTCCAGCTATGGTTAATGAGCATCTTCACTCATCCTGCAATTTCGCCGAGTGCATCGTTGAGACAGCGCCCAACTAGTTACGCCATTCAAGCACGTCGGAACTTACCCGACAAGGAATTTCGCTAATCGCTTTGCTTAATATTACTATTAAGCCCACTTTCGTGGCTGCATATCGCTATGCAGATAGAACTCTATCTTTTCTACCTTTGGGTAGAATTTGACGTTTGGTTTCTGAGGATTCTAATTATATTTGCTCGAGATTTTTGATGATTCATTTTTTCAGTGATCAATGCGATTTTTATCGCGCCGCTTTTTGTTAAATGCTTTCCGTTTTTTATTAACTTCACGCATCTAACGAAAAAATTAAAATCATTTTTCTTGGAGGTTTGCAGTTGATATTTTTGAAAGAAAGGAATAATCACATTAATTAAATCCTCTCTTTTTGAAACGGAATATCGATATAAATGCTCTTTATGATTGTCATAACGGCGATTTATATAAATATTACCGACCTTGAAATAATCTTTCAATTTTTTCAAGCTATCGATGCTCTTTTCTCCTTGCACCACGGCAAATTCGTGGGCAATTTGGTAACCGGTTTTATATCCTCTTCTGATTCTTGACGTTTCTTTTCGATCCGGCTGTTTCACAAAATTAATTGAGAAACAACCTTCTCCGTCAACATAACCGGTTATCCAACCTAACATAATTAGTCTTTCCTGCTGATTGTCTGCACGAGACGAATTTTCACTTTTTGGCATAATTTTAGACAATTAATATATATTGTATTATACCATCAAGTAGCGCTCGATACTACAGGGTTTTACCCACAGAGTTTCCAGCATATAGTCAATTTAGGACAATTATAATTTACATCATAATTGGGCAGCTTCCTTATTTGTTTACCTATCTATAATCGTCCCAATCCTTCTCTGATATAAATCTCTCTATATTAGAGAACCTTAGGACGATTATAGTTATCGCCGGCGTTCATCCACGCTTCGGTTCAAGGCTTCACCTTGCGGTTAACCCCTCTCCTTAACGTTTGGACACTGGCCAGGCGTCACTCCCTATACATCCTCTTACGAGTTAGCAGAGAGCTGTGTTTTTGGTAAACAGTCCGTTGGGCTCTTTCGCTGCGGCCGATCTTGCGATCGGCAGGCCTTCTTGCGAACTTACGGCCGATTTTTTGCCGAGTTCCTTAACGATGATTCTCTCGTGCACCTTAGTCTTCTCGACTCGCCAACCTGTGTCGGTTTTAGTACGGGTACCGTTTCCTTAACCCTAGAGAGTTTTCTGGGAAGTCCCTCCCCGCAAATTGACGATCTATTGCTAGACCATCTGCATACGACCTCTTGAAATATCGCTCCGGATTTGCCTGGAGCTATTCTTGAAGCAATAAACGCATATACCAATATCGCGCTTGCGGTTCGAAACTTCGTTATCCCATTGGAAAAAAACGGTAGTGCTGGAATATTAACCAGCTTATCCATCGGCTACGCCCCCATTACAAAGGCCTCGTCTTAGGACCGACTAACCCTGGGCCGATTTACGTTGCCCAGGAAACCTTATGCTT